>NZ_JBFUJP010000030.1:0-55238 GCF_056401315.1 Rhodococcus sp. P4_F5
ACGCGAGCCCGGTCGGCGCCGAACCGCGTCGTCCCGCCGGCCACCGAGCGCCGCCGCCGCGCCCCGCAGCGCGGCCAGGTACGCCGTGCGGAACCGGTCCGCGGCGTCGCGGGCGCCCGCCGCCTCGGCCAGCAGGCCGTCCGCCCGGTCCAGCAGGGTGCGCGCCTGCGGCGAGAGCGACGGCGGGCGCAGGCTCGCCGCGCCGCCCCTCGCCGGCACACCACCCGCACCGGCGCCAGTCGAGCCGGAAACCTCGGGAACGGGGACACTCGAACCAGGGAAACTTGGACCTGGCACACCGCCGGCACGGGCCGCCTCACGTCGACCGTCCATCTGCCGCACACCTCCCGCGTCACTGCGCCGCACCGGAGGGGTTCGGCACCGCCGTCACCACCGGATATGGCCTCGGGGCCGGGATCCGGCGAAGCCCGCTTCCCTCGTGCTTCGCCGGATCGTCGGCATCGAACACTCGTTCGACGTATTCAATATAGCTGCACCCACCGACATGTCGTCAAGAGAGAGGGTGAGTCCGGTCGGCACCAACACCACCCCCCACATCGTCGAGCTGTCCGCACCGCAGCTGCGCAGCCGTCTCGACGAGGCCCTCGCCGTCTACATCAAGGCGATGGGCTACCCGGACGGCACCGAACGGCACCGAGCGCCGATGTGGACCGAACACACCGCGCGCCCCGGCTGGCGTGGCGTCGCCGCACTGCTCCCCGAGGAGACCTCCCCCGACCGCGACGTCCTGGTCGGCATCTCCTACGGCTACCGCGGCGGACCGCACCAGTGGTGGCACCAACAGGTACGCCAGGGACTGCGCCGGTCCGGGGCCACCGAGGAACAGGTGCACGCGATCCTCGACGACTACTTCGAACTCACCGAGCTGCACGTCTCGCCACTGGCCCAGGGCCACCGCACCGGCGAGGCGCTGCTGCGCCGGCTGCTCGACGGCCGCCCCGAGTCCACCGTCCTGCTGTCCACCCCCGAAGTGCACGGGGAGGACAACCGCGCCTGGCGGCTCTACCGCCGACTCGGATTCACCGACGTGGTGCGGCATTTCACCTTCGCCGGCGACAGCAGGCCGTTCGCGGTGCTGGGCCGCCGGCTTCCGCTGTGACCGGCGATAGCCTGTCCACATGATCGACGCGGTGGTAGTGGGTTCCGGACACAATGCGCTCGTCTCGGCGTGCTACCTGGCCCGGGCCGGGTGGTCCGTCGAGGTACTCGAGCGCGACACCGTGCTCGGCGGCGCGGTCTCCACGGTCGAGCGGTTCCCCGGCCACCAGGTGGACCGCGGGTCGTCCGCGCACATCATGATCCGGCACACCGGCATCATCGAGGAGCTCGAGCTCGCCGACCACGGGCTGCGGTACCTCGACTGCGACCCCTGGGCCTTCGCCCCCGCTCCCCCGGCCTCCGGGCTGCCCGGCATCGTCTTCCACCGCGACCTCGACGCCACCTGCGCGTCGATCGCCGCCGCCTGCGGGGCCACCGACGCCCGGGCGTACCGGCGCTTCGTCGAGACCTGGGGTCCGCGGACGGCCAGCGTCATGCGTGCCTTCTCTGCCCCGCCGACCGGTGGCCGGTTGGCCCGCTCGTTCTGGGGGCTCGACACCGGCGACGGCGCCGCGGCACTCTCCCGGGAGTTCCTGCAGTCCGGGGACGCGCTCCTGGACCACTACTTCGACGACGAGCGACTCAAGGCCGCCCTCGCCTGGTTCGGCGCCCAGTCCGGGCCGCCGATGTCCGAGCCCGGCACCGCGCCGATGGTCGGCTTCGCGGCCCTGATGCACACCCTGCCGCCGGGCCGGGCGGTCGGCGGCAGCGGCGCACTCACCCGCGCCCTCGCCTCCCGGCTGACCGCCGACGGCGGCACCGTCCGCCTCGGCGACGCGGTGACCGAGCTGCGTCGCGGCCCCGACGGCTGGACCACCCGCACCGAACAGGGCCGGGAGGTGCGTTCGCGGGTGGTCGTCGCCGGCTGCCACATCCTGGCGACGCTGGACCTGCTCGAGCGCGGCGGCCACGACCCCGCGCAGCTGGCGGACTGGCGGCGCCGGATCCGGGTGGGGCCCGGCATCGGCATGGTGCTGCGGCTCGGCACCGACGCGCTGCCGCAGTACCCCAGCGCGCCCGACGACGCCGCCGTCACCTCCGGCCTGCAACTGCTGGTCTCCGACCGCGCACAGCTGCGACTGGCCCACGGCGCGGCGCTGGCCGGCGAGCTGCCGCCCACCCCCGCGGTGCTGGCGATGAGCTTCAGCGGGATCGACCCGAGCCTGTCGCCTGCCGGCGAGCACCAGGTGACGCTGTGGTCGCAGTGGCACCCGTACGCGCTGAGCGGGGGCCGCGCCTGGTCCGACCTGGCGGAGTCGGAGGGCGACCGGATCGTCGCCGAGATCGACCGCCTGGCCCCGGGGTTCACCGGCTCGGTGCGACACCGGTTGGTCCAGACGCCCGCGGACCTCGAGTCCGAGATGGGACTGATCGGCGGGAACGTGATGCATGTGGAGATGTCGCTGGACCAGATGTTCATGTGGCGGCCACTCCCCGAGCTCTCCGGCCAGCGGGTGCCCGACGCAACCGGGCTGTACCTGACCGGGGCCTCGACTCACCCCGGCGGCGGCGTGTCCGGGTCGAGTGGGCGCAGCGCCGCCCGGATCGCACTCTCCGACGCCCGATTCGGGCGGTTGCGCAGGCTCGCACGCCGGTGAGCACACCACTCGCGCGGCGCGGCGCGGACCTACCGCCTGACACCCAAGGTGCGGGCTGGCACCATGTCGATGTGCCGCTGCCCTCTGCTGTGTCGTTGCCCCTCGCTCCCGCCCGTGCCGGACGTCCGTCCCGCGCACGCCTGTTCGCCGTGTCCGCACTCCTACTGATCTGCGTCCCGCTTCTCAGCGGTTGCCTGCGGGTTCAGGTTTCGATGGGAGTCTCCCCCGACGACCGGGTGTCCGGGCAGATCGTCGTGGCGACGGTCCCCGCCGACAGCAAGGACGTCGGACCGCAACTCACCCCGTCGGACTCGTTGGAGAGCAAGGTCCGGGTGCAGGAGTACCGCCAGGACGGCTTCGTCGGCAGCCAGGCGTTCTTCAGCAACCTCACCTTCGGCGAGGTCCAGCAGCTGGGCTCGATGTCCAGCCGGACCGGCAATGCGCTCCAGCTGAACTTCCAGCGAGCGGGTGATGTCGTGACGCTCGACGGCAAGGCCGACCTCAAGGCCGTGCCCGACGGCAGCGACATCCAGTTCAGCATCGCGTTCCCGGCTCGGGTGGCGACCACCAACGGAACCCGCGACGGCGATTCGATCGTCACCTGGAAGCTGACGCCCGGCGAGGTCAACACCATGCGGGCCGAGGTTCGGTACGCCGACCCGAGCACCCGCGGATTCGCCGGCTGGGCCGGCATCGTCGCCGGCGTCACGCTCGGCGTGGCGCTGATCATCGGCGCGATGGGCTACCTGGCGCGCGACCGCTCGCCGCGCTTCTCGGACGACCGGGCCGAGGACAAGACCAGCGCCTGACCCGTCCCCCGGCCGGTTGCCCCGGCCGGGGATCGTGCCTGTCAGCGGTTCAGCAGTTCAGCGGTTCAGCGAGCGCCGGCGGATGCCACCGGGGACTCGGCAGACGCCGATGCCAGCCCGAGTCGGGTGAGCACCTCGCGGGTGGCCCGCGCGAAGTTCAGCGTGATGAAGTGCAGGCACGGCGCACCCTCCGCGATCAGCCGCTCGCCGAGCTCCGTGGCCACCGAGATGCCGATCTCCCGCACCGCGGCCCGGTCCTCCTCCGGCCCGTTGCCCGCCGCCCGGTCCAGCCGCTCCTCGAGGGAACGCGGCAGCCGGGACCCGGAGAGTTCCACCATCCGCTTGACCGACCGCAGCGAGGTGATCGGCATGATCTCCGGGATGATCGGCTTCGCGCCCTGCTCGGGGTCCAGGCGCGCGACCCGGTCCCGCAGCCGCAGGTAGTCGTCGACGTCGAAGAACATCTGGGTGATCGAGTACTCGGCCCCGGCCCGCAGCTTCGAGACCAGGTACCGGGTGTCGTGGTCGAGGTCCGGCGCCCGGTGGTGCCCCTCCGGGAACGACGCCACGCCGACGTGGAAGTCGCCGAGGTCGCGGACCAGCCGGACCAGTTCCTCCGCGTACTCGACGCCGTCGGGATGCTTGTGCCACTCGCCGAGCGGATCGCCCGGCGGGTCGCCGCGCAGCACCAGGATGTTGCTGATCCCGCGGTCCGCGTACGCGCCGACCATGGCCCGCAACTCGTCGACGCTGTGGCCCACCGCGGTCAGGTGCGCGACCGGCAACAGGGTGGTCTGCTCGGCCAGGTCGCCGGTGATCCGCACCGTCCGGTCCCGCGTCGACCCGCCCGCGCCGTAGGTCATCGACACGAATGCCGGCCCCAGCCCCTCGAACGTGCGGACGGCACGCCACAGGCGCGCCTCGGCATCGGCATCGCGCGGCGGCGAGAACTCCACAGAGAACGGGATCCGGCCCGACGAGGAGCCGATCCGGTCCACGATCGACGGTGTCCGCGTCACCCAACCGTCGCTGGACCGCCCCCTGACTGCATCAAATGTCACCGCCCAAGCATAGTGGCGGCAGTTCGAGACAATGCGCGGCGACCACTAAGGTGGGCGTCACGAGCACGTTCGGTGGGCGTATCCCCCCGGCAGCTACCGCCCCGGGGCGCCGCCCCGGACCTCTACTCAGGAGCGCACCCTGTCCGCCGGAGCCGCCTCTCCCCAGGCCCACATCCCTGACCTCGCCCGCCCCGACTCCATCCCCGCCGCCGTCGAGGCCGCGCTGAGCGAGTTCTTCGTGTCCCGTCGGCCCCTCACCGACGCCGTCGGCGGCACCTTCACCTCCGCGGTGGCCGCGCTGGAGGCGTTCGTGCTGCGCGGCGGCAAGCGGGTGCGGCCCGCCTTCGCGTGGACCGGCTGGCTCGGCGCGGGCGGCGACCCCGCAGGCCCGGACGCGGCGGCCGTGCTGCGCGCGTGCTCGGCACTCGAACTGGTGCAGGCCTGCGCCCTGGTGCACGACGACATCATCGACTCCTCGCGCACCCGGCGCGGCCATCCGACGCTGCACGTGGAGTTCGCGGCCCAGCACCGCGCCGGCGACTGGTCCGGCGAGCCGGCGAAGTTCGGCGAGTCGGTCGCGATCCTGCTCGGCGACCTCGCGCTGTCCTGGGCCGACGACATGATCCGCGAGTCCGGGGTGGACGCCGCCGGCCAGGTCCGGCTCGGCCCCGTCTGGTCCGCCATGCGCACCGAGGTGCTCGGCGGCCAGTACCTGGACGTGAGCACCGAGGTCACCGCCGACGAGTCGGTGGCCGCGGCCCTGCGGATCAACCGCTACAAGACCGCCGCGTACACGATCGAACGACCGCTGCACCTCGGCGCGGCGCTGGCCGGGGCCGACGCCGACCTGGTCGACGCCTACCGGGAGTTCGGCACCGACATCGGCATCGCGTTCCAGCTGCGCGACGACCTGCTCGGCGTGTTCGGCGACCCGGCCGTCACCGGCAAGCCGTCCGGCGACGACCTGCGCGAGGGCAAGCGGACCGTGCTGTTCGCGGAGGCGCTCCTGCGCGCCGACGCCACCGACCCCGCGGCCGCCGAACTGCTGCGCCGCAGCATCGGCGCCGATCTCGGAGAGGACCAGGTGGAGCGGCTGCGCGGCCTGATCACCGACCTCGGCGCCGTCGACGAGGTGGAGCGCCGCATCGCCGAGCTCACCGCCAGCGGGCTGCGGGCCCTCGACGACAGCTCCGCCGTCCCGGCCGCCAAGGCCGGCCTGCGGGAGATGGCACTCGCGGCGACTCGCCGGAGCGCGTAGTGGCGCGCCGCGTCCCCGGCCCCACCGACCGGGTCGTGGTGGTCGGCGGTGGGCTCGCAGGGCTGTCCGCCGGGCTGCACCTGCTCGGCGCCGGCCGCGAGGTGACGCTGCTCGAACGCGACCCCACCGTCGGCGGCCGGGTCGGCACCTACGCCGGACCGGGATACGAGATCGACAGCGGGGCAACGGTTCTCACCATGCCGGAACTGGTCACCGAGGCGCTGGCCGCGGTCGGGCAGGACACCGACACGGTCAGCCCGCCGCTGCGGATGCGCCGGCTCGAACCCGCCTACCACGCCCGCTTCGCGGACGGGACGACGCTGGCCGTGCACTCCGACCCCGCCGCGATGGCCGCCGAGGTGACTCGCGCCTTCGGCCCGGACGAGGCGCAGCGCTACCGACGGCTGCGCGGCTGGCTGGAACGGGTGTTCCGGGCCGAGTTCGACACCTTCATCGACGCCAACTTCGACTCCCCGCTCGACCTCGCCGGCTCGCGGACCGCACTCACCGACCTGACCACGCTGGTGCGCCTCGGCGCCTTCGGCCGGCTCGGGCCACGGGTGGCACGGATGGTCCACGACCCCCGGCTGCAGCGGATCTTCACCTTCCAGTCGCTCTACGCCGGCACCAGCCCGGCCAAGGCGCTCGGCATCTACGGCGCCATCGCACACATGGACACCTCGATGGGCGTCTACTTCCCCGACGGCGGGATGCGCGCGATCGCCGAGTCGATGGCCGACGCGTTCACCGCCGCCGGCGGCCGGCTGCACCTCGGCGCCGAGGTGACCCGGATCGAGTACGCGGGCGGACGGGCCCGTCGCGTGCTGACCTCGGACGGCGCCGGGCACGACGCCGACGCGGTGGTGCTCACCGCCGACCTCGGCGGCGCCGGGGCACTGCTGCCGCCGCGCTCCCGCAGGCGTCGGCCGGTGCGGCACTCCCCCTCGGCGGTCGTCGCGCACGGCACGGTCCCGGTCGAGGTGTCGCGGCACTGGGCCGGCTCCGGGCACCACACCATCGACTTCGGGGACGCCTGGGAGCGCACCTTCACCGAGATCACCGCGCGCCGCGGTCGCGGCCGGCTGATGAGCGACCCCTCGCTGCTGCTGACCCGGCCCGCCTGCACCGACCCGGGCCTGCGACTGACCCGCGACGGACAGGACCACGAGCCGCTGTCCGTGCTGGCGCCGTGCCCGAACCTGGACAGCGCACCGCTGGACTGGGCCGCGCTCGGGCGGCCGTACGTGCGCGAACTGCTCGGGGTGCTCGAACGACGCGGCTACGTCGGCATCGCCGAGCACTTCCGGGTGGACATCGTCGACACCCCGCAGACCTGGGCGGACCGCGGGATGTCGGCCGGTTCTCCGTTCGCCGCCGCACACACCTTCGCCCAGACCGGGCCGTTCCGGCGCGGCAACCTCGACACCGGCGCGTCGAACGTGGTGCTGGCCGGATGCGGGACCACGCCCGGCGTCGGCGTGCCGACGGTGCTGGTCTCGGGCAAGCTCGCGGCACAGCGCATCACCGGCCCATTCCCGGGCCGGGCGGCTGAGCAACTAGACTAGGCCACCGTCCATGCCTTCCGCCGAGCGAGTCCCGTCGGCCGGGAGTCAGTCAGCGCGCAACCTTGGGGGAAGATCCGCACCGATGACGCTTCGCACTCCCACTGCCGACGGGACCGTGGTCGACAGCCCGGACGCGGCCTCACCCCCGGGGCGCCTCCGCGAAGCTGCGTTGTTCGTCCGCAGCGAGGCCGGACATGCGGCCCTCCTCGGTCTCGTGGGCGCCGTGATGATCACCTTCGGCGGTTTCGGCTCCGGCAGCATCCGGCGCCGCGACCCGCTGCTCGAGGCCCTGCACCTGTCCTGGCTGCGGTTCGGCCACGGGCTGGTGCTCTCCACGGCGATCGTGTGGATCGGCGTGCTGTTGATGATCGCCGCGTGGGTGCGGCTCGGTCGCAGCACCCTCGGCGGCCGGGTGAGCGTGCGCGACCTGCTGGTGATCGTGCCGATCTGGACCGCGCCGATGCTGCTGGCCGTCCCGATGTTCAGCCGCGACGCCTACTCCTACCTGGCGCAGGGCGCGCTGCTGCGCGACGGTTTCGACCCCTACTCGGTGGGACCGGTGGCCAATCCCGGGGTGCTGCTCGACAACGTCAGCAACGTCTGGACCACCACCACCGCGCCCTACGGACCGATCGCGCTGCTGCTCGGCCAGGGCATCACCTCGATCACCGGCGACAACGTCGTCGCGGGCACCATGCTGCTGCGGCTGACGATGCTGCCCGGCCTGGCGCTGTCGATGTGGGCGCTGCCGCGGCTGGCCCGCCAGCTCGGCGGCAACCCGGCCATCGCGCTGTGGCTGGCCGTGCTCAATCCGCTGGTGCTGATCCACCTGATCGGCGGGGTGCACAACGAGATGCTGATGGTCGGCCTGATGACCGCGGGCATCACCCTGGTCCTCGACAAGCGCCACGTGGCCGGCATCGCGGTGGTCGCGGTCGGCGTCGCCGTCAAGGCGATGGCCGGCATCGCGTTGCCGTTCCTGGTGTGGATCTGGATGATCCACGAACGCGACCGCGCCAAGGCCGAGGGCCGCGAGCCCGCCGGGCCGGTCGCGCTGTTCGCCCGGACCGCGGGCGCCGGGTTTGCCGTGTTCGCGGGCGTCTTCGCGGCGGCCTCGCTGATCGCAGGCGTCGGGATCGGCTGGCTCACGGCGTTGTCCGGCTCGGCGAAGATCATCAACTGGCTCTCGCTGCCGACGATCATGGCGCACGTGGTCACCGTGGGCACGTCGTGGTTCACCGGGCTGACCCTGGCCCCGGTGCTCGAGGTGACCCGCACGCTGTGCGCCGTCGCGCTGGCCGGGATCCTGGTCTACGTCTGGTGGCGTTTCCGCACCACCCCGCGGCAGGCCGTGCTCGGCATCCTGGTGGCCCTGGTCGCCATCGTGGTGCTCTCCCCCGCCGCGCTGCCCTGGTACTACTCGTGGCCCCTCGCCGTGGCCGCCGGCTTCGCCATGTCCACCACCACCCTGATGGTGCTGGTCGGCCTGTCGACGTGGCTCATGCTGGTGTTCCAACCGGACGGCTCGATCGGCCTGTACACGCTGCCGCACGTGCTGCTGGCGACCTTCGCGGCGGTGGTCGCGGCCAAGTCGCTGGTGACCGTCGACCCGTTGCGGCTCCGGTCGGTGCGCCAGCACGCCGAGGCCACCCCGGACACTCCCGCGGTGACCGCGACGCCGTGAACCCCGGCCCCCTCGACGCCGCCTACCTGCACTGCCGGGAGTTGGCGGCCGAACACGGCAAGAGCTACTTCCTGGMGACCCGGCTGCTGCCCGCCCGCGACCGACCGGCGGTGCACGCGCTGTACGGGTTCGCCCGGACCGTCGACGACGTGGTGGACGTCGACGCGGTGTCCGGCCGGCCGGTCGCGGACTGCCTGGCCGAACTCGACCGCATCGAGGCGGAACTGCGCTGTGCTCTCGACAGGAGTGCTCTCGACGGCGCTGCCGGGGACGGTGCCACGCCCGCGCGGGTCCGGCCCGTGGTCGTGGCGGTCGCCGACACGATCACCCGGTACGAGATCTCGCTCGACCACTTCACCGCCTTCCTCGACGCCATGCGAATGGACCTGCCCGGCGCCCCCGGCTACCGCGCCGAGTACGCCACGATGGCGCAGCTACGCGAGTACATGCACGGTTCCGCCGCCGCGATCGGGTTGCAGATGCTGCCGGTGCTCGGCACCGTCACCCCGCGCGCGGAGGCCGAACCCCCGGCCGCGGCGCTCGGCGAGGCGTTCCAGCTCACCAACTTCATCCGCGACGTCGGTGAGGACCTGGCGCGCGGGCGGGTGTACCTGCCCGCGGAGGACCTGGCGGCGTTCGGGGTCGACGCGGACCTGCTGCGGCACTCTCGCGACACCGGCCGCTCCGACCCCCGGATCGAACGCGCGCTCGCGCACTTCGTGTGCGTGAACCGGGCCCTCTACCGTCGCGCCCGCCCGGGACTGGCCATGCTCGAACCGCGGGCCCGGCCCGGGATGGTCGCGGCCTTCGAGTTGTACTCGGCGATCCTCGGCGAGATCGAGACGAGCGGCTTCCGGGTCCTCGACCGGCGGGCCGTGGTGCCCCGCCGGCGACGACTCGCGCTGGTCGCGCCGCGACTGCTCGACAGTGCCGTGGCCGCCGTGCGCGGGCGGGCCGGGGACTAGTCGGTCGCCGGGACGTACTCGGCCCAGACGCTAGCGCGGGACTAGAACCCCATCGCCTGGGCGCGCCGGACGATCTCGCGGGCGTGGTCGGTGTGCAGCACCGACACCGGGGTCCCCGACAGGGAGTCGTCCTCGGTGAACAGCCAGCGCAGGATCTCCTCGTCGCTGAAGTTGCCGTCGCGCAGCACCACCAGCAGGCCGGGCAGGAAGCGGACCACCTCGCCGGTCTCGGTGAAGAACTCCGCCGGCACCGCGATCACGCCGTTCCGGCGGACCGCGACCAGCTCGCCGTCACGGAGCATCTGGTGCACGCGGGTCACCGCGACGCGGAGGATCTTCGACACGTCGGGAAGCTGCAGTACGTCGACTGACGGGTCGAGGACGTCGTCGCAATAAGGAATGGCACTCACACCGGTAACGGTATCGGGTCGGGCCCGGCACTCGGGAGGCGGTAGGTGCAGGCCGGGGACAACTCCACCGCGGAGCACGGCGCAGACACCCGTGGGCGGCGCTGGCTACGATCGATGCGGACGTTGTCAACGTGAAATGGGGTACTCGCGGGTGGGGCCAGGAGATCAGCGACTGATCGGCATGCTGTTGGACCGGCGCTATCGGGTGGACGCCCCGATCGCGCGCGGCGGCATGTCGATGGTCTACCGCGGTATCGACACCCGCCTGGACCGGCCGGTGGCGATCAAGGTGATGGATCCCAAGTTCGCCAACGACCCGCAGTTCGTGGCCCGTTTCGAGTTCGAGGCGCGGGCCGTCGCGCGGCTGAGCCATCCCGGCCTGGTCGCGGTGTACGACCAGGGCGTCGACGGCGAGCACGCCTTCCTGGTGATGGAGTTGGTGGCCGGCGGCACGCTGCGCGAACTGCTCCGCGAGCGTGGCCCGATGCCCCCGCACGCCGCCGCGGCCGTCACCGGACCCGTGCTCGACGGCCTGGCCGTGGCGCACCGGGCGGGGCTGGTGCACCGCGACATCAAACCGGAGAACATCCTCATCTCCGATTCGGGCGAGGTGAAGATCGCCGACTTCGGCCTGGTCCGCGCCGTCGCCGGGTCCAACGCCACGTCCAGCAGCGTGATCCTCGGCACCGCCGCCTACCTCTCCCCCGAGCAGGTGACCAGCGGAAACTCCGACGCCCGCAGCGACGTGTACGCCACCGGCGTGCTGCTGTTCGAGATGCTCACCGGGCAGACGCCGTTCACCGGGGACACCTCGCTCTCGATCGCGTACCAGCGGATCAACGCCGACGTGCCTGCGCCCGGGACCGTGGTGCCCGGCGTGCCCGAGGAGTTCGACCGGCTGGTGCTCGACGCCACGGCCCGTGACCCGGACGAGCGTTTCACCAACGCCGCGGAGATGTCGGCGGCGCTGCGCTCGGTGTGCGGCCAGCTGCAGCTGCCGGCGTACCGGGTGCCCGCACCCCGGCGCTCCGCGCAGCATCTCAGCGCCGCCATGCAGGTGGCGGGCGCGGTCGCGCCCCGTCTCGACGCGGCGGCACCCACCGAGGTCAACGGGTCTGCCGCGGCGACGACCGCCGTCCCGGCACAGCGCGGCGCCGCCAACACCGGACTGCAGCACACCAAGGTGGTCACCACCGCGACACCACGCGACGACGGCTACCACGACGCGGTGAGCGAGCAGGGCTCCCAGCCGCCCACCACCGCGACCCGGCAGCAGCGCCGCGACTCGGCCCAGTACGAGTTCCCGGACTTCGCCGCGGAACGCCGCAAGTCCCGCCGCACCATGCTGGTCTGGCTGACGGTGATCCTGGCCCTCGCCGTGGCGGTCGGCGTCGGCGGCTGGTGGATGGGATCGGGGCGCTACGTGGCGGTGCCCGCGGTCGACGGACTCAACCGTGCCGCGGCCACCTCCACGATCCAGGCCGCCGGGCTCGAGACCGACATCCGCGGGACGTACGACAACGCGGCGCCGGTCGACGCCCTGCTGGGCACCGACCCGGCCGCCGGGTCACGCGTCGCCCGGGGCGGCACCGTCGCGCTGAAGGTCTCGCTGGGCCGGCCGACGGTCCCCGACCTGATCGGCGGCGACAGGTCGCGGATCGAGCAGGCCCTGCGCGAGCGCACGTTCGTCCCCGCCGAGGGCGGCGAGGCGTTCAGCACCAAGGTTCCGTCCGGCGGGGTCGCGGACCTCGACCCGCGCCCGGGCACCGCCCTGGACGTCGGCTCGCAGGTGCGACTCGTCCGCAGCAAGGGCTCGCCGCCGGTGCATCTGCCCGACCTCCGCGGCAAGTCCGCGGACGAGGCCCGGGCCGCGTTGGACGGCCTCGGCATCACCGTGACGGACACCCGCGAGGTGTTCGACGCGGGGGTCGACGCCGGTGACGTCGTCGGCACCGACCCCGCTTCGGGGACCGAAGTCGGCGCCGGCTCAGCCGTGACGCTGACCGTCTCCACGGCGGTCAAGGTGCCCTCGATGCTGGGCCGGACGGTCGGCTCGGCCCGCGACGAGCTGACCCAGCTCGGACTGAAGGTCAAGATCCGGCAGGTCACCGAGACCGATCGGTCCCTGGTCATCTCGCAAAAGCCCGGACCCGGCGAACGCGTCAAGCCCGGCACCACCGTGAACCTGGTCGCACTCCCGTAGTTCCGCGCACCCGCCACCGCAACAGTTGCTAGGTTCAGCGCCCCAGTACAACAGTCGGAGGCACAGTGTTGCGAGCGTCCTGGTTGCGAGCGTCCTTGTTCCGGGCCTCGAGCTCCGCGGTATTCCTGCTCACGCTGATCGCGTTGGTGTTGTCGGCCGGGACCGTCGTGGCGAACGCCGAACCGCTCCCCGAGAAGTACGACGACCTCGTGGGCGTCCCCCAGGAGCTGTCGAGCCCGGGCGGTTCGCTGCCCGGGTCCAACGACTTCGGCTGCAGGCCCACCGCGGAGCATCCGAGGCCGGTGGTGCTGGTGCACGGTACGACGGGCGGAGCGCAGATCACCTGGGGCGCATTCGTTCCGATGCTCAAGAACGCCGGGTACTGCGTGTTTGCCCTGACCTACGGCGCCATCCCCGGACCGTGGCCCATCTCGGCGGTCGGTGGGATGCGGCCGATCGAGGGCAGCGCGCAGGAGATCGGTGCCTTCGTCGATCGGGTGCTCGCCGCTACGGGCGCGTCGACGGTGGACATCGTGGGGCATTCACAGGGCACGATCGCGACGGGCTACTACGCGAAGGTGCTCGGTGGCCACTCGAAGATCACCAACGACGTGTCACTGGCCCCCCTCTGGCTGGGCACCAAAGCACTTGGCGCAGACAAACTTCCGGGACTGTTCGACCGGTTCGGGTTGCCGGACACCGCCTTCCCGATCTGCTAGGCCTGCGGCCAGTTTGCCGCCGGATCCAAGCTGGTGGACAAGGTCAACGCCGGCGGAACCCCCTACGTCGAGGGCATCAGGTACACCAACATCGGCACGCGGCACGACGAGCAGGTGGTGCCCTTCACTCAGGGCATGCTGCCCGGCCTACCCGGCGACGACGTCACCAACATCGTCGTCCAGGACGGCTGCGAGAAGGACGACTCGGACCACACCGCCCTCACCGATTCCAAGCGCGCGGGGTACCTGGTGCTCAACGCCCTCGACCCGGCGCATCCGCGCGAGGTGCCGTGCGCATGATCGCGCGACCGGTCACGGGCTGACGCCGCACCCGACCGCACCGCCCAGGCCGGAGTCGCGCCCGGCCTGGGCTTCGTCCGCGCAGCACTGTCGTCGGTTCAGCGCTGCCGTCGGTTCAGCACTGTCGTCGGCTCAGGCCAGCGGGGTGAACACCGCGAAGGCGCCGCCCTGCGGATCGGTGAGAACTGCGAACCGCCCGGTGCCCGGAATGTCGGTGCCGGGGACATGCACCGCGCCGCCCAACTCGGCGGCCTGCGCGACCGTGGCGTCCACGTCGTCGACACCGAAGTAGAGCGCCCAGTGCGGCGGGATCCCCGCCGGGAAGTCGGCGCCCATCTCCATCATGCCGCCGAAGTCCTGACCGGCGATCCCCCACTGGGTGTAGCCGTCACCGGCGTTCACCGACCAGCCGAAGACCGTGGTGTAGAACGCCTGCGCGGCAGCGGGTTCGGGAGTTCGCAGCTCCACCCAGCACAGCGCACCGGTCTCGTTGAGCCGGGTGGCGCCGTAGAACTCCCGTGCCTGCCAGACCGAGAACACCGCTCCGGTCGGGTCCGCCAGCACCGCGAACCGCCCCTGGTCGAAGATGTCCATGGGCTCCATCAGCACCGCCCCGCCGGCCTCCCTCGCCGACTTGGCCGTCGCGTCCGCATCGGCAACCGCGACCGACATCGTCCACGCCACCGGCTGCCCCTCCTGGTACTGGGGACTCGCAGCCGCCACCGGGTCCTCACCCAGTTTCATCATCGTGTAGCCGCCGGCCTCCGGCCGCGGATCGGTCTCCGCTCGCCAGCCGAGCAGCGCCCCGTAGAAGGACCCGGCGGCCGGGACGTCGGTGGTGGCGAGTTCGGCCCAACACGGCGCGCCGAGTTCCGCTTCAGTGATCTTCATGGCGATCTCCTCACTCCGATGGTCATGTCCGCGACTTCTCTCGCGACGGTGTGAACGTAACGCGGGTCACCGACATTCGGAGCGGGGCCGGGCCGTGACACCGGGGCGAAGAACGCCAGCTCGCTCGAATCGAAAGGTACGAACGCGCCGAAGGTGTACGAAACGCGGAATCGGTACGGATTCCGCGAGTTGTACCGACATGGCGAGGCGTACCTTTTGGGATGCCTCGCCTCCACCCGACCGTGCAGAGCCGACTCCGATCGAGTCGGCAGCAGGCCGTGACAGAGTGAACCACTGCGACCGTGTCGGAGACACTCACCGCAGGCAGCAGGCAGGGCTATGTCTCTTACTCGGCGGCGAGTGTGTCGAAGGATCGGCGCAGGAGTTCGACCGCGTCCGCGCTCTCGGAATCAGCCCACGTGGTCAGAGCGATGTCGAAGCAGGCGAGTGCGGCCTGCACGAGTGTCTGCGCTCGTAGCTCCGAATAGTCACCGGCCAGACGTGCCTGCACAACGGGAACAAGCATGTTCGCCCAGCCCAGATGCTTCTCGAGATTTCGGGCACGGAGAGACGCGGTGCTGGTGAGCACGCGCATGGTCCGCTTGCTGCGTTGCTCGTCCTCGTCGCCGCGCGGTTGAGACAGCAGGGATTCGAAGGAGATCCGCAACGAGACCAGAGCAGGTTCATCGGACGGCCGCGAGGCGAGGGCGTCACGGACGAACTCGCCCCAGCGGGTCAGGTCCCCGATGACCGCGTCTTCCTTGGCCGGGAAGTAGCGATGGAAGCTTCGGGCAGAGATACCGACCGCGGCGGCGATCTGCTCGACGGTGACCGAGTCGAAGCCGCGCTCGGCGAACAGGTCAACCGCGACCTCGGAAATGCGCGTGCGCACGGCCTCTCGGGTGATGTCGCGCAAGCCCGAGGTGGGTGTCGAGGAACTTTCCACGAGGGCAGCATACATGGACAAAGTTGTCAGTCTCTGACAGATTAGGCCGAGGCTGACAATCCATAGAAAGGGAATCCATGGAAAAGCGCACGCTCGGCAGGCAAGGTCTGGCCGTCTCCGCCCTCGGCTACGGCGCGATGGGCACAGCCATCGGCTACGGCCCGGCCGACGACAACGAGTCGATCGCCGCCATCCGCAGGGCACACGATCTCGGAGTGACGATGTTCGACACCGCCGAGATGTACGGCTGGGGAGAGGGCGAGAAGCTGCTCGGCCGAGCATTGGCACCGGTGCGCGACGACGTCGTCATCGCCACGAAGTTCGGCTTCACACCCACGTTCGGGTTCGACTCGCGACCCGGCCACATCCGCGAGGTCGTCGACGCCAGCCTGCGCAATCTCGGCGTCGACACGATCGACGTGCTCTACCAGCACCGTCCAGACCCGAACGTGCCCATCGAGGACGTGGTCGGCACGATGAAGGAATTCGTCGAGGCCGGCAAGGTCAAGTATCTGGGGCTGTCCGAAGCCGACGAGGCCACCATCCGCGCCGCCCATGCAGTGCATCCGATCTCGGTACTGCAGACCGAGTACTCGATCTTCGCGCGCGAGGTCGAGTCCCTCTTCCCCGTCCTGGAGGAACTCGGCGTCGGCTTTGTCGCCTACTCGCCGCTGGCCCGCGGCTTCCTCAGCGGTGCGGTCGCCTCGCGCGAGCACTACGACGCCAACGACTTCCGTCAGCACATCCCGTGGTGGGCCCCGGAGAACTTCGCCGCCAACCTCTCGATCGTCGACGAACTCACCGCACTCGCCCGCCGCAAGGACGCCACCCTGGCCCAGCTCTCGTTGGCATGGCTCCTGGCTCGCCAGGACTACATCGTCCCGATCCCGGGCTCCCGCAACCCGGCTCGGGTCGAGCAGAACATCGCCGCCGCCCTGGTCCTGACCGACGACGATCTGGCCGCGGTCGACCGCGTCGCACCCGAAGGCGCGATCGGCGGCCGTATGTAGCGAAACCGGCCTACACGACCGCACGCCCATGGCCCGGCCTCACCGATCTGCGAGAGGCTGGGCCGTCGCCGCCGAGCAGCCGCGCACCGGCTCTGGAAACGCCTTCGGCCGCGAGCATCACGATGCTCGCGGCCGAAGGGTGGACATCAGGTCCGAGGCGTCAGCCTCGCAGCATCTCGGCGACCAGGAAGGCCAGTTCGAGGGACTGCTGGGTGTTCAGCCGCGGGTCGCACGCGGTCTCGTAACGACCGGACAGGTCCAGGTCGGAGATGTCCTGCGCGCCGCCGAGGCACTCGGTGACGTTCTCGCCGGTCAGCTCGACGTGGATGCCGCCCGGATGGGTGCCCATGCCGTTGTGGACCTCGAAGAAGCCCTGCACCTCGTCGACGATGCGGTCGAAGTGACGGGTCTTGTACCCCGTCGACGCCTCGTGGGTGTTGCCGTGCATCGGGTCGCACTGCCAGATCACCTGGTGACCGGTGGCCTGCACCTTCTCGATGATCGGGGGCAGCAGGTCGCGGACCTTGCCGTTGCCCATCCGCGAGATCAGCGTCAGCCGACCGGGCTTGTTCGTCGGGTCGAGACGCTCGACGTACTCGACCGCCATCTCGGGCGTCGTGGTCGGCCCGATCTTGAGGCCGATCGGGTTCGACACCAGCTCGGCGAACGCAATGTGGGCACCGTCGAGCTGACGGGTGCGGTCACCGATCCACAGGAAGTGCGCCGACAGGTCGTACAGCTTCGGGTGGTCGTCGTCGTTGTCCAGCCGCAGCATCGCGCGCTCGTAGTCGAGCACGAGCGCCTCGTGACTGGCGAAGATCTGGGCCTGGTGCAGGGTCGGGTCGGTGACCCCGCAGGCGTTCATGAACTGCAGGCCGCGGTCGATCTCGGTGGCCAGCGACTCGTAGCGGGCACCGGCCGGCGACGACGCGACGAACTCGCGGTTCCAGTCGTGCACCTTGTGCAGGTCGGCCATGCCGGCCCCGGTGAGCGCACGCACCAGGTTCATCGCGGCGCTGGCGTTGGCGTAGGCACGCACCAACCGCGACGGGTCGTGCGCGCGCACGGCCTCGTCGGCGACGAGCGAGTTGACCATGTCGCCGCGGTAGGACTTGAGCCCCAGCGAGTCGACGTCCGACGAACGCGGCTTGGCGTACTGGCCGGCGATCCGGGCGACCTTCACCACCGGCAGGCTCGCGCCGTAGGTCAGCACCACGGCCATCTGCAGCAGGGTGCGGATGTTGCCCTTGATGTGCGGCTCGGTGTTGTCCGCGAACGTCTCCGCGCAGTCACCGCCCTGCAGCAGGAAGGCCTCGCCGCGCGCGACGCCGGCGAGCTGGGCCTGCAGGGCCTCCACCTCGCTGGCGACGGTGATGGGCGGCACGCTCTCGAGCACGGTGCGCATCGCGGCCGCCTGGTCCTGCGGCCACGACGGCTGCTGGGCGGCGGGCTTGCTCAGCGCCTCGTCGAGCTGCTGGCGCATCGCTGCGGGCAGCGGCGGGAGTTGGGGCAAGCGGTCGATCGGCACGTCGACAGTCCAGTTCACTCATACAGGATATTCATTCCCCGGTTCCGCCGTCACGAAGGGGCCGTTTCCCGTGCCGGTGGCGGGTCAGCGCAGCGTCAGCGACGCCCGGATCGCCTCGTACTTCACCAGGTTGTGCCGCGCGTCGGCGAGCGCGTCGTGCGCGTCACTCGGTGCGGACGGCAGCGCCGGCGACCCGGCTTCCTCCCAGTACTGCTTGAGCTCACGGGTGAACCGCGGCATCGGCTGGGGCAGCGCGGTCATGTCACCCCACAGCTGGCACAGCGCCACGTGGTCGTAGGCGGCGACCCAGGCCCACAGCTCGGGCGTGATGCCCGGCCTCGGGATCAGGAACTTGAGCAGGTCGTTGCGGATCTGTTCGCGCGAGCGCCACAGCGGCGACGACGGCTGCGGCAGCTTCGGCAGCACGTTCGCGCGGACCCACTTTCCCGCACGGGAACGGTCGAACTCGGTGGACACCGCGTAGAACTCTCGTCCGTCCTCGGCAGCCACACCGATCGAGACCAGGTCGATTGTGCGACCATCCTCGATGAACTCGCAGTCGTAGAAATAGCGCACACGAGCAGCCTATGCGCCATGCACACTGGGAGTACGACCGCCCCCGAACCGAAGGATGACTGGTGCCGACCGCCCCTGACACTGGGACCGCAGCCGCCCGCACCGCCGAATCCCCCGCCCGGGACCACGGCGGCACCGATGCTTCCCCCGACACCCGGCCGACCTGGTCGACCTGGCCGAGGTCGCTGACCGCCCGCCTGGCCGTGCTGGCGGCGGTGACCGTCGGAGTGGCCTACAACCTCGTCGGCTTCCCCTGGCTGCGTCAGGTCGGCAGCTACTACCGGATCGACCTGGACGTCTACCGGATCGGCGGCACCGCGCTGGCGCACGGCGTGCCGCTGTACGGCCACCTCCCGGCCACCGCCCTCGGCAAGCCACTGCCGTTCACCTACCCGCCGCTCGCCGCGATCCTGTTCAGCCCGATGTCGGCGCTGACCCTCGACCACGCCAGCCTCGCGTTGACGGCGACGTCCCTGGTCTTCCTCGTCGGGTCGATCCTGTTGACCCTGCGATCCCTCGGGCTGGTCGACCGCACCACCGTGACGTGGACGGCCGGCGCCCTGTTCGCCGGTGCGCTGCTGCTCGAGCCGGTGTACTCCACGCTCGACTACGGCCAGGTCAACATCGTGCTGATGGCCCTGGTCGTGGCGGACTGCCTGCTGCCGAAGACACCGTGGCCCCGCGGACTGGTAGTCGGTCTGGTCGCGGCGGTGAAGTTGACGCCCGCGGTGTTCGTACTGTTCTTCCTGCTGCGCAAGGACTTCCGCGCCACGCTCATGACCGGCGTCGGCTTCGTCGCGGGCGTCGCGATCGGGTTCGCGGTGTCCTTCTCCGACGCGAAGACCTACTGGACCGAGACGCTGGTGGACTCCGGCCGGATCGGGCTGCCCGCCTACCCGGCGAACCAGTCGATCACCGGCATGCTGGCTCGGCTCGGCCTCGACCCGGCCCTGCGTTCCCCGCTGTGGGTACTGGGCTGCCTGCTGGCCCTGGCGATCACCGTCGTCGCCGTGCGCCGGTCCTTCGCGGCCGGACGACCCGCGCTCGCACTCACCACGACCGCGATGTTCGGGCTGCTGGCTTCGCCGGTCTCGTGGTCGCACCACTGGGTGTGGGTGGTCCCGATGCTCGCGGTGTGCGGGCACCTGGCCCTCGCCCGGCGCGACGCCGGGCGGTCGGCGGACAACGAGCTTCGGCACCGGGCACTGTGGGCGACCTGGACGCTCGCGGGCATCGCCCTGTTCGTGATCGCACCGCACTGGCGGCTGGCGCCCGGCCGGACCAGCGGACTCGGCTGGCCGCTGTGGGACCAGTTCCTGGCGTCGTCGTACGTGTGGTGGGGCCTGGCCACCCTGGTGCTGGTCGCGGTCGTGCCCCTGGCACCGGCCCACGCCGCCGACCCGCTGCCGGCGGAGTCCGCGGACGAGGACCCCGAACTGGTCCGCGTCAGCTGACGGTCCGCGCCGGGCGGCTCGCCGGGCCGGACTCGCTCAGCTCGCCTCGACGTCCGGGATGCGTGCGGCGTCCGGTCGGGGCGCCGGCTCGACGGGAACCTTGTTCCGGAGCGTGGCCGCGTACACGTCGACGTACTCCTGACCCGAGAGCTTCATCAGCGTGTACATCACCTCGTCGGTGACCGCCCGCTCGACAAACCGGTTTCCGCCCATGCCGTTGAACCGGGAGAAGTCGAGCGGCGGGCCGACCCGGATCACGATCTTTCCGGGCCGCGGCAGCCGCGAACCGATCGGGTTGAGCTTGTCGGTGCCGATCATCGCCACCGGGATGACCGGGACGCCCGCCTGCAGCGCCATCCGGGCCATGCCCGTCTTGCCCTTGTACAGCCGTCCGTCCGGGGACCGCGTGCCCTCCGGGTAGATGCCGAGCAGCTTGCCGTCGGCGAGCACCTGGAGACCCGCCTTCAGCGCGTCGCTGGCGGCGTCGGCGCCGGTCCGGTCGATCGGCACCTGCCCCAGCGCTGAGAAGAACCACTTCTGGAATCTGCCCTTGAGTCCGGGGCCGGTGAAGTACTCACTCTTGGCCAGGAAGGTGATGCGCCGCGGCGACCGCATCGGCAGGTAGAACGAGTCGACCACGGCCTGGTGGTTGCTGGCCAGAATCGCGGGCCCGTCAGTCGGAAGGTGCTCTGCCCCTTCGATTGTGGGGCGCCCGAGCACGTAGAGAATCGGTCCGAGAAGAACGTATTTGAACAGCCAGTACCACATGGCACCTTCCCGAAGTCAACCGTGCTCACACTGTGTTTTCGCTGCTGCTGACTGTACCGAGCAGCCGTGAAGGCCGCCACAGCGGGCGGCGGCGGCCGGCGGGATCACACACCCACTCCCGCCCGGCGTTCAGAGCATGCAGCGGGCGAGTTCGGCGGCGCCGACCATCGCGGCGGCCTCACCGAGCTGGGTGGCCCTGATCCGGGCCAGCGGACGGTGGCCGGCCCCGGTGACCAGGCCCGCGTACCGCTCACGGGCGTCGTCCAGGAACAGCGCCGACGAGCTCGCCACGCCGCCTGCGATCACCACCAGATCGGGGTCGAAGATGTCGCTGACCATCGCGAGACCGACGCCGAGCCAGTGCGAGAGATCGGCAATCGCCCGCAGCGCGACCCCGTCGCCGTCCTGCGCAGCGCCCGCCACCCTGCGCCCGGTCAGCGAGCCGGGGTCGCGGGCCACCTCCCGCGCCAGCACCGTCGAGTCCGCCGGGTTGGCAGCCAGCATCTCGATGGCGGTGTCCACCAGAGCCGTTCCACTGCAATATCTTTCCCAGCATCCACGCTTGCCGCACGAGCACGGGCGACCGTCCGGCACCACCTGCAGGTGACCGAGTTCCGGTGCCACGCCGTGACTGCCGCGGTACAGGGCGCCGTCGATCAGCAGCGCCGCCCCGATCCCCGTGCCGATGGCCACGGTCACCACGTTGCGCCCGCCGGACGCGGCGCCGAACCGGTACTCGGCCCACGCCGCGGCGTTGCCGTCGTGTTCGAGGACCACCGGCAACCCGAGCCGGTCCCCCAGGTCCCGGGCCACCGGTGCATCGACCCACGGCAGGTGCGGCGCGAACCGAACCGTGGTGCGTTCGAGGTCGATGAACCCGGCCACCGCGAGCCCCACCGCGCCGATCCGGTGCCGGCCGGCCAGTTCCCGAACGGCGCGGTCCAGCCCATCCTCGAGTGCCCGGGCCGACTGCGGGGTCGGCGCCTGCACCGAGTCGAGTACCTCGCCGTCCGCCGCGACGACCGAGGCGCGAATGCTGGTGCCGCCGACGTCGATACCGACCGTCAGGGCCGGACCCTCCTCGAGTGCGCCCATGCTCAGCGATTGTCCTCGACATGAACCACGATCGGGACGAATCCGCGCGGTCGAGGTGGCGGCGGGTCGCCGTCGCCAACCCCGCCGACCCCGCCGACCCCGCCGTCGTCACCGTCCGGCCCCGGCCGCTGCCCGTGCTGTTCGAGCAGCGCCCGGATCAACGCGAGCAGGGCGACGGCCTGCGAGGCGAGCAGGGTGAGCAGGTCGTGCTGTTCGCCGCGAGCCAACGCCGCCAGGGCGCACACCGGGCACCACTTGCAGCCGGACGGCGCAGGGGACGACCCGGAAACGGCGGCACCGGCCCCCGCGGGGTCCCCCGGCCCGGCCGCGCCGGGGGTCTCGCCCGCCGCCTCTGCCGCACGTTCGAGGAGCGGTTCGAGCATCGGCTCGAGGCGGTCCAGCGCGGCGAGCGTCAGCGCGCGCAGTTCCGCCATCAGTTCGGTGTGGTCCCCGCTCACTGCGGCCACACCTGCGGGTCCGGCTGGAAGCGGACCACCAGGTCGTCGCCCTCGAAGTCGGCCCCGACAGTCACGCAGCGGCGCAGCAGCGACGCCAGCCGCACCCGGCGGCGCAGCCCCGCGGCACCGACCACCAGGTCGTCCTCGACCCTGCCGAGGGTCACGGTGGACGGGTCGGCCAACGGCAGTGGCAGGCGCAACGCGTACACCGACTCCATCCCCGATCCCGACTCGAGTACCACCGTGTTCTCCCGCCCCGCCGCCGGCGTGTCTCCGGGCCGCGGGGCCGCGACGGCAGGGAACAGCGCGTCGGCCAGCGTCGCGAGAGGCTCCAACCCTACCGGCTCGCTCGCGCACTCGTCCGCGGTGCGCACGGTCACCGCCGCGAGGCTCGCGCGCAGCTCCCCGACCATCGCGTCCTGGGCGGCGCGGCGACCGCGGGACCCGCGCGGCACCGCCGCATCGGCGACTGCCTCCGGTGCCTGATCGTCCTGCGGCGCAAGGCCGTTCACCACCACGTCGTCGAGCCGGAGGCCGAGCAGCGCGAGGGCGGTGACGGTGCGGCGCGCCTCGGCCAGCGGCACCGTCCCTGCCCCGGCGACCAGCCGGACGCCGGTGCGGGCGCCGTCAGCCAGGAGCTCACGAATCGGCACCGTCGACGCGACCAGACGGTCCACCAGCAGGACCGCGATCAGCTGCCACTGCGGCGCCGACGGACCCACCAGGGCGCGGCTGTGCAGGGGCCAGATCCGCTCGACGTAGTCGGCCACCGTCTCGGGCACCTGGAGCAGTCGCAGCGCGTCCGCGGTCGCCGGGCAGTCCACCAGCACCACGTCCCAGTCGCCGGAGTCGGCCAACCGGGTCACCTCGGCGAGCGCCAGCAGTTCCTGGGCGCCGGGCAGTCCGGTCAGTTCCTGCGGGTCGGGCAGCGAGAGCGGCGCACCGTGCTCGTGCTCGTGCTCGTGGTCGCCGGGCACCAACGCCGCGAGCACCGCGAGCCGCCGCTCCAGCAGCGCGAGTGTGTCGAGTTCGAGGACGTCGATCCGGTCCGCCACGGAGGTCACCGAGTCCGCGTCGCCCGGGCGTCGCCCGACACCGAACACGTCGGCCAGCGAGTGCGCCTGGTCCAGGGACACGGCGAGGACTCGAATCCCCCTGCGCGCCAGAGCTACCGCGGTCGCCGCGGCGATCGTCGTCTTGCCGACGCCACCCTTGCCGACGATGAACTGCACCTGGGAGCGCACATCGGCGTCGTTCGCGGTCAGCCCTCGACCCGCTTCTTCAATTCCTTGAGCGCGGTGTCGGTGATCGCCTTCTCCGCCTTGCGCTTGAACAGGCCGATCATCGGGATGTTCAGGTCCACGGTGAGCTCGTAGGTGACGGTCGTGGACCCGTCCGGCTCGCCGACCAGGGTGTAGGAACCGGACTGCGCCTTCTGGATCTCGCCGGAGACCAACTCCCAGCGCACCGACCGGCCGTCCGCGGCCCAGTCGAACTCGAGGACGTATGTGTCCTTGACCATACCGGCGTCCAGGACGAACCGGACCTGCTCGGCCCGACCGTTCGCCCCGACGGAGAGCACCTCGACCGACTTCGCCGCGGCCACCCACTGCGGATACGCGTCGTAGTCCGCGATCACGTCCATCACCCGCTCCGGTGCGGCGGCGATGCTGATCGACCTGTTGGTCTTGTCGGCCATGCTGGCGACGCTTCCTTTCCCCCGACTGCGCTGGTCCCTCGACCGCGTCGGTCCCTCGACCGCCCCGTCCTCCGACGGAGCGGCGGCACGCTCTCCCGGTGCCGGGAGCGCCCTGCTGCCAGCAGCGATGTTAGTCGCGTGCGGCCGCGTACGCGGCGGGCGACTCCCCGGCCGGCCGGCCGGCCTCGAGCTCACGCTTGGCCTCGAACGCCATGTTCTTGCCCGCCACCCGGCGCTCCCGGTTCGCCGCCGCGAGGTCGAGCTTCGCCAGGGCCGCGGGTCCGTAACCGGTCGGCTCGGCGTGCAGGAAGTAGTGCACGATGGTGCCGTCGAGCACCGGTTCGAGCCAGACCTCCATGGTGCCGGTCAGCGGGCCGTTCACCGTCCAGCGAATTCCCTTCTCGGCACGGTCTTCCCCGACGCCGAGCCGGAGATCCGGCCACCAGCGGCGCCACTTGGACGGCGCGCCGAGGCACCCGGCGACGAGGGCGGGTTCCGCCGCGATGAAAGTCTGGTCCGCGACCTGAATGCTGCTCACCCGGCTAGCTTCACACATGCGCGGGACCGGGTGTGGTCCAGGGCGCAACAGCAGGCGTTAAAGTGGGTGCAAAGTTCAAAGCTACTCGTCAGTACCCACTCGTCAGCCCGCTGCGTCGGAGGTCTTCGTGCGTGAGTTCAGCGTTCCCTCAACTTTCATCGTTCCCGAGGACGCGTCCGCGGTGGACGGGGTGTTCAAACACGCCGCCGAGCGTCCCGACCTGGTGATCTTCAAGCGGCAGACCGGCGGCGCCTGGGCCGACGTGACCGCGGCCGAGTTCGCCTCCCAGGTCACCGCCGTCGCCAAGGGACTGATCGCGCTCGGCGTGCAGCCCGGCGACCGGGTCGGCCTGATGTCCGCCACCCGGTACGAGTGGCCGCTGGTCGACTTCGCGATCTGGGCCGCGGGCGGCGTCACCGTGCCGATCTACGAGACCTCGGCCGCCGAGCAGGTGCGCTGGATCCTCGAGGACTCCGCCGCCGTCCTGCTCGTCGTCGAGAACGCCGAGCACGAGCGGACCGTCGAGACCGTCGCCGCGGAGGCGCCGAGCCTGCGCCGGACGTTGCGCATCGAGGGCGCCGACGCCACCGCCGGTGCCGTCGAGGAACTCGTCGCCCTGGGCGCGGACGTCGCCGACGAGGAGGTGCGCTCGCGCACCGACGGGCTCCGGTCCGCCGACCCGGCCACCCTGATCTACACCTCCGGCACCACGGGCCGCCCCAAGGGCTGTCAGCTCACCCACGGCAACCTGATCGCCGAGTCCCGGGGCATCACCACCTCCGGGTTCGGCAGCCTGCTGCAGCCGGGCCGCCGCTCGCTGATGTTCCTGCCGATGGCGCACGTGCTGGCCCGCGCGGTCAGCCTCGGCGCGTTCGACGCCGGCGCCACGCTCGGCCACACCGCCGACATCCCGAACCTGGTGGCGAACTTCGGCGAGTTCAAGCCGGACTTCATCCTCTCGGTGCCCCGGGTGTTCGAGAAGGTGTACAACTCGGCACGCCAGAAGGCGCACGGCGAGGGCAAGGGCAAGATCTTCGACAAGGCCGCCGACATCGCCGTGCAGTGGAGCGAGGCCCAGGACACCGGTGGCGCGGGCCTGATCCTCAAGGCCCAGCACGCCCTGTTCGACAAGCTGGTGTACTCCAAGCTGCGCGCCGCCCTCGGCGGCCAGTGCCAGCTCGCGATCTCCGGCGGCGCACCGCTCGGCGCCCGCCTCGGCCACTTCTTCCGCGGCATCGGCGTGACCATCTACGAGGGCTACGGGCTCACCGAGACCACCGCCGCGATCGCCGTGAACACCCCCGGTAACCAGAAGATCGGCACCGTGGGCAAGCCGTTGGCCGGCAACGCGGTTCGGATCGCCGAGGACGGCGAGATCCTGCTCTCCGGTCCGGTGGTCTTCACCGGCTACTGGCGCAACGAGGCGGCCACCGCCGACGCCATCGAGGACGGCTGGTTCCACACCGGCGACCTCGGGTCCGTCGACTCCGAGGGCTACATCACCATCACCGGCCGCAAGAAGGAGATCATCGTCACCGCGGGCGGCAAGAACGTCGCGCCCGCGCAACTCGAGGACATGCTCCGCGCGCACCCGCTGATCAGCCAGGCCATCGTGGTCGGCGACCAGAAGCCGTTCATCGGCGCCCTGATCACCGTCGACCCGGACGCGTGGCCGGGCTGGAAGCAGCGCAACGGCAAGCCCGCCGCGGCCACGGTGGCGGAACTGCTCACCGACGCGGACCTGGTCGCCGACGTCGACGCGGCGATCGCCGAGGCCAACACCCTGGTCTCGCACGCCGAGGCGATCAAGAAGTACAAGATCCTGTCGGTCGACTTCAGCGAGGACACCGGCGAGCTCACGCCGACGCTCAAGCTCAAGCGCAACGTCATCCACCAGAGCTTCGCCGCCGACATCGACGCCATCTACTCGAAGTAGGGCGGCCGCGCCGCCGGTGAGTCCGTCCGGTTCCCCTTGGGGGAAGGACTCACCGGCGCGAAGCGGTCAGTGCAGCAGGCCGGCCAGCTTGGCGGCCAGGGTGTCCCATCGCCACTGCTCGGACACCCAACGCCGACCGGCMGCGCCCATCTCCGCGGCGCGGTCGGGGTCCGAGAGAACCGACGCCACGGACTCGGCGATCGCCCGTACCGAGGTTCCGTCGACGACGTGCCCGGTCTCGTTCTCCCGCACCGTCTCCGGCGCTCCGCCGGACCGCCCGGCGATCACCGGCACGCCGGTGGCCGACGCCTCCAGGAAGACGATCCCGAGGCCCTCCACGTCCAGCCCCGCGCCCCGGGTCCGGCACGGCATGGCGAACACGTCCGCGATGGTGTGGTGCGCAGCGAGTTCCGCGGCCGGCACGGTCCCGGTGAACACCACGTGCTCCTCGACGCCCTGCTCGCGCGCCAGCGCCCGCAGCGCGCCCTCGTAGGGGCCACCGCCGACGATCACCAGCACCGCCCCGTCGACGGACCGCCGGATCGTCGGCAGCGCCTTGATCAACATGTCCTGCCCCTTGCGCGGCACCAGCCGGGACAGGCACAGGACCGTGGGCCGCTCGCCCAGGCCGTACCGGGCACGCAGCTCCGCCCGAGCGGCCGGGTCCGGGCGGAACACCTCGGTGTCGACCCCCGGCGGCAGGTGTTCGAGAGCCGCGTCGGCGCCGAACGCCGCCGCGAAGCGACGGCGGGTGTACTTGCTGACGTAGGTGACGGTGTCGGTGGTGCCGCCGATCCGGCGCAGCGCCTGCCGGGCGCCGGGCAGCATCGACCAACCCACCTCGTGGCCGTGGGTGCTCGCGACGATCCGCTCCGCACCCGCGCGGCGCAGGCCCGGCGCGAGCAACGCCAGCGGCGCGGCGGCGCCGAACCAGACGCTGTCGCACCCGTGCGACCGGACCAGCTTCGCCGCGCGGCGGGCCACCAGCGGAGTGGGCAGCATCAGCGTCGTGGGGTGACGTACCACCTCGAACGGCTGGCGCGCGTCGAACTTCGTGTGGCTGTCGCCGCGCCACCGCGGCGCGTAGACGACCAGCTCGTCCGGGGGCAGTGCCGTCGCGAAAGACTGCAGGTAGGACTGAATTCCCCCCGGTCGAGGCGGAAAATCGTTCGTCACCAACAGGGTTCGCCGCATGTGTCCACCGTAGGGGTCAGGAGAGCTGCTCGGTCATCCAGGTGCCCCACCCGGACACCAGTTCCGCGCTCGACAGTCCGAGAACGCCCTGCAGGCGGCCGTCCAGCGTGATCCCGTCGACCGGACCGGTGGCCAGCGCGTGGTACAGGTCCCCCAGCGCGGATTCGCCGAACCGGTCGGCGATGTAGGCGTTCACCGACCATGCCAGCTCGTACGCCACCACCGCACGGTCCCCACCCGCCGCGAAGTCGGCGTCCGAGGGCAGCCGGGCGGGCGGCCCGTGCGCGGCCACGGCGGCCGCCACCGTCGGCGCCGCCGCCGCCACACCGATTCCGGAACCGCGGTGACCCGCGTAGTCCGCGAAGCCCTCGAGCATCCACAGCGGCGAACCGTCCGTGGTCGCCGCCCGGGCCGCGATGTGGGTCAGCTCGTGGCGGAGCACCGAACGCCGAGTGTCCTCGGTGAGCCGGCCCGCCGACGCCGGGCTGAACACGATCCGCTGCCCGGTCACCGTGTCCGACCCGGGCACGACTGCGTCGGACACCGCGACCGCCGCAATGTTCGCGCCGCTGTGGTCCGCGCCGGCCTGGGCCGTGAACTCCTCCTGGTCGGACGCGACGATCACCACCGCCCGACGGGCCCAGCCGGTCCCCCACAGCTCGGTCACGGCGGGCACCGCGGTCCGCATCTCCTCGGCCACGGCGTCGACCCAGGCCTCCTGGTCCGGATGTCCCAGCACCACCGAGACGTTCGACGCGGTGGTCACCTCGCGGGCGATCACCGGCCCGAAGTCCCAAGGCCCGCGCCAGGTTTCACGACCGTACTCGGGCAGGTCCCAGTCCGAGACCAGCTTCCAGTCGTCACCGCGGCGTGCCACCACCAGCGAGACCGGCTTGCGCGTCGACGCGGCGTCCGCCCCCTCGACGGCGTAGCGCAGGTACACCGGCGGCGCCCACACGTCCGTGGCGCCCAGGTGCTCGGCGAGGTCGGTCGGGACCGGGTGCTCCGGTTCGTGACCGATCTCGTAGCCCCAGTCCGCCAACGGCACCCCCGCCAGGTTGTTCATCCGGCGCACCTCGGCGTCGACGAACCCGGGCACCGCGCCCTCGTCGAAGAGCGCAACCAGAGAGCCACGGTCCCCGTCACGCACCGCCCCGGCCCACCGGTCGAGCAACCCCTGCACGCCCGCCCTGCGGGCCTGCTCGAACGCGCTGAGCGGGGCGGCCGCCACAGGCGCGGTGGGCGGCGGCGCATCGCCGGAACCGGCGGACAGCGCGACTGCGCCCGCGGCACCGAGCGCGCACAGCAACCCGGCCAGCGCCAGCGCCTCCCAGCGCCGGATCCGCCGCCTGGTCCGGCGCTGCGGTCGGTCACCACCGGCGGCCGGCCGGTCCGATTTCGGGGTGACCGTGCTCAGCAGGTCCGTCTTCAGCAGGTCCGTGTTCGGTATGTCTGCGTTCGGCGGACCCGCGTTCGGCGACCCGGCCCCCGGCATGTCGGCGTTCAGTAGCGTCGGGCGCCGTAGAACGGGTACGCGTCCATCGGCGCGACCTTGACCGGCACCCCGTACGTGGACGCGTGCACGATGTTCCCGTTCCCGATGTACATCCCCACATGCGAGGCGTCCGAGTAGTAGAGCACCAGGTCGCCGGGCTGCAGGTCGGCCTTCTGCACCGGCGCCCCGCCCGCGGCCTGCGCCTGGCTCGACCGCGGCAGGGTCTTGCCGATCTGCTTGTACGCCCAGACCATCAGCCCCGAGCAGTCGTAGCCGTCCGGTCCGGTGGCACCCCAGACGTACGGCTTGCCCACCTGGGTCAGGCCGGCCTCGACCGCGCCGGCGTTCGACCCGGCCGGCAGGTTCGCGAGAATGGCGCCGAGGTCGACGCCTGGCGGGAAGGGGGTGCCCGCGAGGGTGTCCCGCTCCGAGGCCGTCAGCGCACCGAACGCCCGTGTCACCTCGGCGATCTGGGTCTGCAGGTCGCTCTGCTTGCGCTGCAGGTCGTCGCTGATCGACTTGGCCTCTTCGGTGGCGGTGCGGGCCGCGGCGGCGGACTCCTGCGACGCCGCGGCGGCCGCGGCGGCCCGGTCGCCGGCCTCCTTGAACTCCTTGACCTGGACTGCGGTGTCCGCCGAGATGACGCTCAACGTGGACATCTGGTCGAGCAACTGCTGAGGAGAGTCCGACACCATCACCGCGAAGAGCCGGTTGACGCGCCCGCCCTGGTAGTTGACGGCGGTCAGCCGGTCGACAGCGGGCTGGAACTGCGCGACCTTCGCCTGGGCCTGCTCGAGCAGGGTGCGGTCGCCTGCGTTGCGCGCCTCGGCGTCGTGTTGCACGGAGAGCTTGGACTCGAGGTCGATCTGCGCGTTGTGCATCGCCTCGGTGGTCTGCTCGGACTCACGGGAGAGTTCGGCGAGCCGCTCGAGCGCCGCGGTCGGGTTGTCGAGCGCGGGGTCCGCGGACGCGGTACCCGCGGTTCCGGCCGACACCGCGACCAGTGTGAGGGTGAGCATTCCTGTTGCGAGCGCTCCACACCTGGACCGCATCGATCTCCGAGACGCCACGAACCGTGGTACTCCGTTCTTCCGCTCCTGCGCCATTGGATACCCGGTGCGGGGCGCGCCGATGGGCGCCGGCCCCGCCGTGGCGGAGACCTCCGCTGCCGCACCGGACGGCGCAGCGAGGTTTCGGAAGGTCTCGGCCAGGTTACGGAATGGCCAACTGGCTGTCCACCCGCTCGGCGAGTCCCGAATCGCTCGACATTCCGCCCCGCCCTGGCGAGTGTCTGCGGGGGTCCGGGAAGACGCCACAGGCCCCCGTCCACATGGGATCGGGGGCCTGCGTCAGCGCCGCGGGGGCGCCGGGTGAATCGGGTGCGCTCAGTAGCGGCGCGCGCCGTCCATCGGCATGGAGGCGATGGGCGCACGCTTGACCGGAGTGCCCGAGGTGGCGGCGTGGATGACCTCGCCGTTGCCCGCGTAGATGCCGGAGTGCGAGCCACCGTAGAAGGAGACGACGTCACCGACCTGCAGGGCGGAGGTCGGCACGGCGATGCCCGCGGCGGCCTGGTCGTAGCTGGTACGCGGCAGCGCGACGCCGGCCTGCTTGAACGCCCACTGCACGAGGCCGGAGCAGTCGAACGCGTCCGGGCCCGAGGCGCCCCACACGTACGGGGAGCCGATCTTGCTGGCAGCGGCGTCGACGGCCTTCTGACCTGCGGTCACGACCGGAGCCGGCGCGGGGACGCCGGGGAGCACGGGCATGGCCGGGAGGCCGGGGATCTGGATGGTCTGCGCGGGGACACCCGGGATGTCGAAGGTGCCGACGCCGGGGACCGTGACGGGCTCGGCGAATGCCGGAGCCGCAGAGACGGTGACTGCGCCGAGCGCGAGCGCACTGGCAATGACTACCCGGCGCATCGAGCGCTTGGAACTGTGTGTTGCCACGAAAGGATGTGCTCCGTTTCTTCCACTCAACCGCCGACCGAGTTAGCTGACGGGTTCGGGCTGGGAAGATCAGCCCTACCCGTCGGCACGCGGTGCGCGCTCCGACGGGATTCACCCCAAAGGAAAACTTGGGTTCCCGGCACGATCACCCTTGCGGGAAATCGATTAGGCGGTCCTAGCGATGCCGCGCCGGTGTGGCGAAGCAAGAACCCGCTAGGTCTCAGGAAGATTACGAAAGCGCATCCCCCGTGTCGACCCGACTCCCCCGGAAAGTCGGACAAATGCACCAAAACCACACCTGGACGCCCGTCAAGCCACCCCTTTGTCACGACAAGATAACGACCGAGTGGTCTGGTGCAGGTCCCCCGACACGACTAGACGGAGCCTGGGCACCAACCCGGCGTCCGCCAGGACCTCCATTGCAACTCGTTCGTCCTGCTCAATACTGATTCGGACCGGATGCCCCGCTTGCGCGGACGCGGCCGCTCCGCGGACCCCGGGCAACCCGAGCAGGACCGGCACCAGACAGTCCGCACACGCCGCGCCCCGCACCTCGCACTCACCGCAGTCGACAATCACTGTGACCCTCGTCTCTTTCGTCCGCCGCCGGGCGTTTCCGCGGCCCGTCCACGGAAAGTAGCCCCGGGGTCCGACAGGTTTCCTCGCGCACACGTTCGACTTGACGGTGCTGTCGGTGGCCGGCCCTAGCCTCAGCGCTGTGAGTCCCCGCATTTCGGCCGCACAGCAGTCGACGCCGCAGCAGTTGTCCTTCGACGAGCTGGACACCCCGCTGCGCGAGACCACCTTCGTCGTCGTCGACCTCGAGACCACCGGCAGCAGCTCCGGCGACGACGCCATCACGGAGATCGGCGCGGTGAAGATCCGGGGCGGCGAGGTGATCGGCGAGCTGGCGACGCTGGTCGACCCCGGCCGCAGCATCCCGCCCTACATCGTCGAGCTCACGGGGATCACGTCGGCAATGCTGATCGACGCACCCCGGATCGAGCGCGTCCTGCCGAGCTTCCTCGAATTCGCGCGCGGCGCGGTCCTGGTCGCCCACAACGCCCCGTTCGACGTCGGCTTCCTGAAGGCGGCCGCGGCCCGCTGCGAGCTACCGTGGCCGCCGTTCCAGGTGCTCTGCACCGTGAAGCTGGCCCGCCGGGCGCTCTCCCGGGAGGAGGCCCCCTCGGTGAAGCTCTCCGCGCTGGCCGGCCTGTTCCGGGTCGGCACCCAACCCACCCACCGCGCCCTCGACGACGCCCGCGCCACCGTCGACGTCCTGCACGGGCTGATCGAGCGCGTCGGCGGCCTGGGCGTGCACAGCTATGCCGAACTCGTCGACTACCTACCCAACGTCTCCGCCGCACAGCGCGGCAAGCGCGGCCTGGCCGCCGACCTCCCCCGCACACCCGGCGTCTACCTCTTCCGCGGTCCGTCGGAGGAAGTCCTCTACGTCGGCACCGCCGTGAACCTGCAGCGCCGGGTTCGGGGCTACTTCACCGGCTCCGAGACCCGCGCCCGGATGAAGGAGATGGTCGCGCTCGCCACCCGGGTCGACCATGTGGAATGCGCGCACGGGCTCGAGGCGTCCGTCCGGGAGTTGAGACTGCTCGCCGCGCACGCGCCTCCGTACAACCGCCGATCCAAGTTCCCGAGGCGTGCCTGGTGGATCACGATGACCGACGAACCGTTTCCCCGGTTGTCGGTCACCCGCCGCTCCACGGCGGAGGCACTCGGACCGTTCTCCTCGCGCACCGACGCCGGCGAGATCGCCGCCACGATCGCCGACGCATGTCGAATTCGCACCTGCACCAAGAAGATTCGTCAGGAACTGCCGCACGGGCCGGACTGCCCCGACAGCGTGGTCGGCGGCTGCCCGGCCGGCAGCGAGCCCCGGACCGCCGAGCACTACCGGCCCGCGCCGCTGAGCGCGCTCGCCATGTTCCGCGGCATGGACGACGCCCCACTGGCACGACTGCGCTCCCGCGTCGAGGAACTGGCGGCCGCCGAACTCTTCGAGAACGCTGCCCGGCTGCGCGACCGCACCGCGGCCCTCGCCACCGCGCTGCACCGCACGCAACGACTCGCCGCGCTGGCCGCCGTGGACGAACTGGTCGCCGCCCGGCCCCGCGACGAGGGCGGCTGGGAATTCGCGGTGGTCCGGGCGGGCCGCCTGGCGTCCGCGGGCGTCGCCGCGCGCGGGGTTGCGCCGATGCCCGTGGTCGAGGCACTCGTGCTCGCCGCGGAGACGGTGATCGACGAGCCGTCGCCGCTGCGTGGCGCGATGGCGGGCGAGGTCGGGTTGGTCGCGAGTTGGCTCGCGCTACCGGGAGTACGGGTGGTGCGGGCCAGCCAGGGCTACGCCGAACCCGCGCGAGGAGGCGGCGGGTGGCAGGAGTGGTGCGCGCTCGCCCACCGCGCGAGCGCCTAGTCTGAGCACGCGAGAGCGGAGTCCCCAGAAGCCCGGAGCCCCGGAGCGACCCGCGAGGGCTCTTCCCACAGTTTTATTTCCCACAGTTGTATAAGGAGCGAGATGATCAACGCCATCGTCCTCATTCATGCCGAGGCGAACCGGATCCCCGAGACCGCCCAGGCCGTGGCCGACATCGCCGGCGTCTCCGAGGTCTACTCGTGCGCGGGCGACGTCGACCTGATCGCCATCGTGAAGGTTCGCGACCACGCGCAGATCGCCGAGGTCGTCACCGGCGCGATCAACAAGGTCGAGGGTGTCGTGCAGACCACCACCCACATCGCGTTCCGGTCCTATGCCAGCGCCGATGTCGAGGCCGCCTTCTCCATCGGGGAGTAGCGCCCACCGGATCGACCGCATCCGGATCAGTGACATCCGGATCGACACGGGCATCCCGGGAGGCGCGGCGCCGCGCCTCCCGGGAGCAGCCTCAGCCCGCCAGCGCGGTGCTGACGGCGACCCAGCGGTCGAGCAGACCCGCGGCCGCACCGCTGTCGATCGCCGCGGTCGCGCGCGCCATCCCGGCCAGCAGGGCATCGTCGAGGTCGCCGTCGAGCCCGTCGTAGGCCGCGATCGCCCCGGCCGCATTGAGGACCACCGCGTCGTGCACGGCGCCCCGCTCGCCGCCGAGCACCGCCCGCGCGATTGCCGCGTTGGCCTCCGCGTCACCGCCGCGCAACGCATCCAGCGGCACCCTCGCGATCCCGAGCGCCGTCGGGTCGATCCGCTCCTGGCGAACCGTGCCGCCGGTGACGACGTAGGCGGTGCTGGTGGTCGAGGTGGTGATCTCGTCGAGTCCGTCGTCGCCGCGCACCACGAGCGCCGAGGCACCCCGGCCGGCGAGCACCCCCGCGACCACGGGCTGCAGGTCCGCGAACGCACAACCGATCAACCCGGCCCGCGGCCGCGCCGGGTTGGTCAGCGGCCCCAGCACGTTGAACACCGTCGGGATGCCGATTTCCTTGCGCGGGCCCGCGGTGAACCGGAACGCGGGGTGGAACGTCGGGGCGAAGCAGAAACCGATCCCCACCTGGCGGACACATTCCGCGACGGCGTCCGGGCTGAGGGTGATCTTCACCCCGAGTGCCTCGAGCACGTCCGCGCCACCGCTCTTGGACGACGCGGCGCGGTTACCGTGCTTGACCACCCGTACCCCGGCCGCCGCGACGACCACGGACGCCATGGTCGAGATGTTCACAGTCTGCTGGCGGTCGCCGCCGGTCCCGACCACGTCGACCGCGTCACCGTCGAGGTCGAGCGTCCGCGCGTGCGCGAGCATCGCGTCCGCGATCCCCGTCACCTCCGCGGGCTTCGGGCCCTTCATCTTCAATGCGACGCCGAACGCGGCAATCTGTGCCGAGGTCGCGTTGTCCGACATGATCTCGTCCATCGCCCACGACGCGGTGCCGGGATCCAGATCGTGCCCGTCCGTCAGCGCACCGAGCACCTCTGGCCAACTCCCCATCGCAACCGCCTCTTCCCTGGCCGACCGACAATGCTCCGCAGCTTAGTCAGTACCGGCAACCGGATTATGCGGCGGCTGCAACGCATCCCACCCGAGGACATGGCCGCCCGCACGCTGCGCCAGACCCGCCATCCGCGACTGCTCCTGGGAACAGTGCAGTGCGTCGAGCAGCTGGACCCGCGCGAGGACCAGCCCGACCAGTTCCGGGCCCTCGTCCGACGCCGCACCCGGAGCTGGTTCCTGAGCCGGCGTGTAACCGTCCTGGGCCGCGATCTCGGCGACCCGGGCCAGTTCGCCCCTCGGCACCCGCAGATGGTGCCGCAGGACCGCCTCCGAGGACTCGACCCAGCGGGGCTCCGACACCGCCGCCCGCTCCAGAACCCGGCTGCACGCCTCGGCGTCGTCGAAGCTCTCCACGACGACAACCAGATCAGTCCGATCCGGGTCGAGCGGGACCACCCGTCGACGTCCGAACAGACCCCTCAACCACCGCTGTAGTTCCATGACCTCAGCCTCGCACAGCCATCTACCTGCACAATCGTCGCGGCGTGCATACTTGGTCAGGGCTCCGACGCGCCCATCTTGGACCCGGGTACCCGTCTCTTACGACAAGGCGTCATACTTCTGTCTGTGACGAGCGCAGTAGGGACCCAAGGATCCGCAATCACCCAGCGCGTGCACTCGCTGAACCGGCCGAACATGGTCAGCGTCGGCACCATTGTCTGGCTGTCCAGCGAGCTCATGTTCTTCGCTGGTTTGTTCGCGATGTATTTTGTCGCGCGCGCGCAGGCGAACGGCAATTGGCCGCCGGAGCCCACCGAGTTGAATCTCATGCTCGCGGTCCCCGTGACCGCGGTGCTGGTGGCCTCCTCTTTCACCTGCCAGATGGGCGTTTTCGCCGCTGAGCGAGGTGACGTATTCGGCCTCCGCAGGTGGTACACCCTCACTCTGGTGATGGGCACCCTGTTCGTGATCGGCCAGGCATACGAGTACTACCACCTGGTGCACACCGGCACGACGTTCTCGAGCAGCTCCTACGGCTCGGTCTTCTACATGACGACCGGCTTCCACGGACTGCACGTGATCGGCGGCCTGGTTGCCTTCGTGATCCTGCTCGTACGTACCAAGCTCAGTAAGTTCACCCCCCAGCAGGCGACTGCGGCCATTGTTGTCTCGTACTACTGGCACTTCGTCGACATCGTGTGGATCGGCCTGTTCGCCACCATCTATTTCATCCGTTAGAAGCTGAACGCAGTACTCAGCCCAGTCCGTTCAGTCCGTTCCCGCGAGACCAAAGGGATACAGATGAGTTCATCCCCCCCTTCAGCAGCCGCCGACAGCGCGACTGCCTCCAAAGCCCGTCGTCAGCGCAAGTTCCGTAGGCGCGTCACCGGCGCCATGGTCCTGATGATGGGCCTCGTCGGCGCCGGCTTCCTCGCCGCAGCCCTGACCCCTACCCCGCAGGTAGCGACCGCGTCTGACGACTCGGCAGCGCTCATCCGCGAGGGCAAGCAGCTCTACGACACGTCCTGCATCACGTGCCACGGCGCGAACCTGCAGGGTGTCGAGGACCGTGGCCCGAGCCTCATCGGTGTCGGCGAGGCCGCCGTCTACTTCCAGGTCTCGTCGGGTCGCATGCCGGCCGCACGCAACGAGGCGCAGGCCCTGCGCAAGCCCGCGAAGTTCGACGCGAACCAGACCGACGCCATCGGCGCGTTCGTCCAGGCGAACGGCGGCGGCCCGACCGTCGTCCGCGACGCCAACGGCGAGGTCGCCTCGACGTCGCTGCGCGGCGACGACGTCGCACGCGGCAGCGAGCTGTTCCGGCTGAACTGCGCGTCGTGCCACAACTTCACCGGCAAGGGCGGCGCGCTGTCCTCCGGCAAGTTCGCACCGCCGCTCGAGCCGGCCAGCGAGCAGCAGATCTACCAGGCAATGGTCACCGGTCCGCAGAACATGCCCAAGTTCTCCGACCGCCAGCTGAGCCCGGACGAGAAGCACGACATCATCGCGTACGTCAAGTCCTCGAACGAGACCAAGAACCCCGGCGGCTACGGCCTCGGCGGCTTCGGCACCGGTCCCGAGGGCCTGGCCATGTGGGTCATCGGAATCGCTGCCGTCGTCGGCGCAGCGCTGTGGATCGGAGCAAGGTCATGAGCGACGCCGGTCACGGCGATACGCCACGTAAGCCCACCGAGGCCGAGCTCGACGCGATGAGTCGCGACGAACTCGTCGAACTCGGTACCAACCTCGACGGTGTCGACCTCGCGTTCCGGCGCGAGCGCTGGCCCGTCGAGGGAACCAAGGCGGAGAAGCGCGCCGAGCGCGACGTCGCCCTCTGGTTCGGCATCGCCGGCGTGGCAGCCATTGCATTCATCGCGATCTACCTCTTCTGGCCCTGGGAGTACAAGGGCATCGGCGAGGACGGCTACAACGCGTACAACCTCTACACCCCGCTGCTGGGCCTGACCATGGGCACCGCAATCCTCGCGGTCGGTGTCGGCGCGGTGAAGTTCACCAAGAAGTTCATCCCCGAAGAGGTCGCGATCCAGGACCGCCACGACGGCGGTTCCTCGGCGGTCGACCAGAAGACCATCGTCGCGCAGCTCGGCGACTCGCTGGAGACTTCGACGCTGGGTCGGCGCAAGCTGATCACCCGGAGCCTCGGGTTCGGCGCCGGCGCGCTCGGCATCATGGCGATCATGCCGCTCGGCGGCCTGATCAAGAACCCGTGGGCCAAGGGCGACAAGTCCGACCTGTGGACCTCGGGCTGGACCCCGGCCTTCCCCGGCGAGACCATCTACCTCCGTCGCTACACCGGCCGTCGCGACGACATCGTCCTGGTTCGCCCGGAGGACCTCGACGCGGGCTCGATGGAGACCGTGTTCCCGTTCCGTGAGTCGGAGCGCGGCAACGAGAAGGCCCTCGGCCACGCCCTCAAGCGCGCCGACAACCCGGTCATGCTGATCCGTCTGCGCACCGAGGACGCCACTCGCGCGGTCAAGCGTCGCGGCCAGGAGAGCTTCAACTACGGCGACTACTTCGCCTACTCGAAGCTCTGCACCCACCTGGGCTGCCCGACCTCGCTGTACGAGCAGCAGACCAACCGGATCCTCTGCCCGTGCCACCAGTCGCAGTTCGACGCTCTCCAGTACGGAAAGCCGATCTTCGGACCGGCCGCTCGTGCACTCCCCCAGTTGCCGATTACAGTCAACGAAGAGGGCTTCTTGGTCGCCAACGGCGACTTCGTCGAAGCTCTCGGCCCCGGATTTTGGGAGCGTCCCTCATGACAACCACCACTGGCGGCCAGTCCAAGGTCGCAGCTCACGCCGCCAAGGCGGGCGAGAACCTCGATTCTCGCTACCACCTTGCCGCCGGCATGCGCAGGCAGATCAACAAGGTCTTCCCGACCCACTGGTCCTTCCTGCTCGGCGAGATCGCGCTGTACAGCTTCGTGATCCTGCTCGTCTCGGGCGTGTACCTGACGCTGTTCTTCGACCCGTCCATGGCCGAGGTCGTCTACAACGGCGCCTACCAGCCGCTCCGCGGCGTCGAGATGTCGCGGGCGTACGCCACTACCCTGGACCTCTCGTTCGAGGTACGCGGCGGCCTGTTCGTCCGTCAGATCCACCACTGGGCCGCCCTGATGTTCGCCGCGTCGATCATCGTGCACCTGCTGCGCATCTTCTTCACCGGCGCGTTCCGTCGCCCGCGTGAGGCGAACTGGGTCATCGGCTGCCTGCTGCTGATCCTGGCGATGTTCGAGGGCTTCTTCGGCTACTCGCTGCCCGACGACCTGCTGTCCGGCACCGGCCTGCGTGCCGCCCTGTCCGGCATCACGCTGAGTGTCCCGGTCGTCGGCACCTGGCTGCAGTGGCTGATCTTCGACGGCGACTTCCCCGGTCAGCTGATCATCCCGCGTCTGTACGTGGCACACGTGCTGCTGCTGCCGGGCATCATCCTGGCCCTGATCGGTGCGCACCTGGCGCTGGTCTGGTACCAGAAGCACACGCAGTTCCCCGGCACCGGCCGCACCGAGCAGAACGTCGTGGGCGTCCGCATCCTCCCCGTGTTCGCGGTCAAGTCCGGTGCGTTCTTCGCCATCACCTTCGGCATCCTCGCGCTGATGGGCGGCCTGCTGCAGATCAACCCGGTCTGGAACCTCGGCCCGTACAACCCGTCGCAGGTCTCCGCCGGCGTCCAGCCCGACATCTACATGATGTGGACGGACGGCATGGCTCGCCTGTGGCCCGCGTGGGAGATCTACCTGTTCGGCACCTACACCATCCCGGCGGTGTTCGCGGTCGCGCTCATCATGGGTCTGGTCTTCACGGTGCTGATCGCCTACCCGTGGATCGAGAAGAAGTTCACCAAGGACGACGCGCACCACAACCTGCTGCAGCGTCCGCGCGACGTTCCGGTGCGTACCGGCCTCGGCGTCATGGCACTGACGTTCTACTTCATCCTGACCGTCATGTGTGTCAACGACATCATCGCGTACAAGTTCGACATCTCCGTGAACGCGACGACGTGGATTGGCCGCATCGGCATCGTCGTGCTGCCGCCGCTGGCGTACTTCTTCACGTACCGGTTCTGCCTGGGTCTGCAGCGCAGCGACCGCCAGGTGCTCGAGCACGGCATCGAGACCGGCGTGATCAAGCGCCTGCCGCACGGTGAGTACGTCGAGATCCACCAGCCGCTCGGCCCGGTCGACGACCACGGCCACCCGATCCCGCTCGAGTACCAGGGCGCGGCGATCCCGAAGAAGATGAACAAGCTGGGTTCGGCCGGCAAGCCGGGCTCCGGCAGCCTGCTCACCGCCGACCCGGTCGAGGAGTCCGAGGCCCTCAAGGCCGCGGAGCACCAGAACGAGCACGAGCAGCTCGCGATCCTCAAGGCCTACCAGGACAACGTCCACGGCCACGACAAGACCGACGGCAAGCACTGATTCCCGTCTGACACGTCAACGGTGAAGGCCCCGAACTCGAWTCGAGTTCGGGGCCTTCGTCGTTTCCGGGGTGCTGCGTGCCGGCCCGGCTGCTGCCTACGCGCGTACCGAGGTTCCCCGGTGGCCGTTCCCCTCCCCCACACTCTCCCGTTCGGACTCAATCGGCACGTAGGAGCTCGCCGAGAAGACTCTCGGCGAGATCGGAGCCTGCGTCGGCCAGGCGCTGGAGACAGCGCGCGTCGCCGGCCTGAGAGGCTCGCTGAGCCAACAGGTCGCCGGCATGCTCACTGCCCTCGTCGTGAAGTTGCTCGAGTTCGGTGAGGTCCTTGCGTGCATCTGCCAAGTCGGCGAGCCGGTCCAGGGCATCCTCGTTGCCCTCATCGGCCAGCGTCCGGAGGGTGTCTCGATCAATCAGTGTCGTCATGAGAGAAGGATGCAACCCTGCCCCTAGGGCAAGGTCAAGTGACAGGATGCGCGGGTGATCACGATCGGCCAGCTCGCCCGTTACGCCGGAGTAACCACCAAGACCATCCGCGTCTACCACGACAAGGGCGTCCTGCCAGAGCCCGAACGCGACAGTTCCGGCTACCGCCGCTACAACGCACGAGACGTTGCCACTGCCATCAGAGCACGGACCTTGTCCCAGGCCGGTGTGCCGCTCGCCGATGTTCGCGAGCTGTTCACCACCAGCGGTGCTGACTTCGCTGCGGCCCTGCACCAGGTGGACCAATCCCTCAGCCAACAGATCCGGGACCTGCGCGACACCCAACGACGGCTCCGTGCCCTCGCCGCCCAGGATCCCCTGAATCTGCCCGGCGAGGTTGTCGCCCACCTCGATCGGTTGCCGAACTGCGGCTTCACCGCTCGATGGGTCGCCATCGAAACCGATCTCTGGATCCTTGTGTTTGCGACCCTCCCCGACGAGGCGCTGGAGCTCTTCCGAGACCAGACCGACGCAGTGGACGACCCACGCCTGCGCGAGCTCTACCTTGCCTACGACGCCGCCCACGACCTGCGCCCCGACGATCCCCGCATTGAGGATCTCGCCGAGAGGATCGCCGAAGTTGCGCGGGAGCGCTACGCGCAGGCGCCGCCGCCCGGCCACGCAACACGCTCGAACGTCCCCGACCTCATTCAATCCACGTTGAACGAAGTGTCGCCGGCATGGCAGCGGCTCGCAGCACTGATCGCGGGAGCGGCTGGGAACCCTCACGGCTCGACGTAGGCCCGCTGTGTTCGCAGACGGCTGCCGAGTTGGCGGATCACGTGGCGTTGGGCGCGGCGACACCAACACGAACTGGGCGCCGGACTCCGGTGCGGAGTTCGGCGCCCAGTGGCGTACGTGTGGGTGTTGCTAGTGCTTCTCGGGACCGACGTGGTACTCGAAGACCAGGCCGCAGACCGCGGTCAGCACCAGGAGCACGCCGAAGGCGATCATCCAGGGCTGGAAGAAGGCCAGGGCGACCGCGATGAACGCGGCGGCCAGGGCGAGCGCGGCCGGCCACCAGCTACCCGGGCTGAAGAAGCCCAGGTCGCCCGCGCCGTCAGCGATCTCGGCCTCGTCGTAGTCCTCGGGGCGGGTGTCGAGACGACGCGCCACGAATCGGAAGTAGGTCCCGACGATCAGGGTCAGCCCGGCAGACAGCGCAATTGCGGTCAGACCGGCCCACTCGATGCCTGTCCTCGATGCGGCGGTGAACACGCCGTACACGATTCCGACGAGGATGAAAAACACCGTCAAAATCTCAAAGAGCTTGGCTTCGATATTCATGTCAGCTCGTCCTTCAGCGGTTGATGGGTGGGTGCCGTCGGCACGACTACTGGTACTCGCCCTCGAGCACGTCGCTGGCCTGGCGGTACGTGCGCTCGGTGTTGAACGGATGCGTCGAGGTGGCGACCGGCGACTCGCCGATCTCCTTGAGTGCCTCGGCGGTGCTCAGCCCGCGTCCACCCTCGTCAGCCGGCTTGCGCAGCTCGATGTACTCGTTGAACTTCTCCGGGCTCACGGCGCGGATCTCGAAGTTCATCATCGCGTGGTACGTGCCGCACATCTCGGCGCAGCGGCCGACGAACGCGCCTTCCTTCTGGATCTCACTGATCTGGAAGACGTTGTCCGAGTGGTTTTCCTTCGGGTTCGGCATGACGTCCCGCTTGAACAGGAACTCCGGGACCCAGAAGGCGTGGATGACGTCGGCGGCGTTGAGGACGAACTCGACGCGCTTGCCGGTCGGCAGCACCAGGACCGGGATCTCGTCGCTGGTGCCGACGGTCTCGATCTTGTCGTAGTGCAGGAACGACAGGTCGTTCTTGCTCTTGCCGTTGATCGGACCGGGAACCAGGTTGCCGTGGACTTCCTGCTCCTCGGCCGGCACCTCGGCAGCGGCCTGCGCCTCGAGGTTGGTGCCCTCGTACTTCGCGGTGCCGTCACCCATGTCGATGGTGCGGTAGCCGAACTTCCAGTTCCACTGGTACGCCGTCACGTCGACCACGACGTTCGGGTTGTCCTTCTTCTCCGTGACGTAGTTCTGCACGACCACGGTGAAGTAGAACAGCACGGCGATGATGACGAACGGCACCGCGGTGTAGAAGAGCTCCAGCGGCACGTTGTATGCCGTCTGCCGCGGGAACTCGGGCGAGTCCTTCTTCTTCCGGTGGAAGATGACCACCCAGAAGGTGAGGCCCCACACAATCACGCCCATGAACAGGGCGGCGACGACCGACCAGGTCCACAGCTCACGCATCCGCTCAGCCTGCGGGGTAATGCCCGACGGCCATCCGAACCGGAGTACCGGATTGTCGATCGAACAACCCGACAGCAGCATGGCGGCTAGGCCTAATGATGCTGCTAGCCCCGCCCGCCGAAGGATCCGACTCTGCGCCACGTTCACGCCTTCCTGATCGCTGCAAAATTGAGATAGGCCCGCCCAGTGGGCAGCCCGAATACTACGCAGCGTAGACCAAAGCTGCCGCCCATCCACCCTCGGGTCTGAACCAGCGATTCGCCGAGTCTGCGGCATACTTTTGAACATTCGTGAATTGGCCCCGTCAACTGCGGGTCCATCCCCTATGCGTGAATTGAGGTACCGGACGCTGTGTGCGGACTGCTCGGGCTATTGACCTCCACCGGCACCACCGACGACGCGGTCGCCCGCGTCGACGCGGCGATGCACTGTCTGCGTCACCGCGGACCGGACGAGCACGGCACTTGGCACGACGCCGACCTCGTCTTCGGTTTCAACCGGCTCTCGATCATCGACATCGAGCACTCGCACCAGCCGCTGCGCTGGGGCCCGCCGGAGAACCCGGACCGCTACGCCCTGACCTTCAACGGCGAGATCTACAACTACCTGGAGATTCGCGCCGAACTCGCGAAGGACCACGGCGCCACCTTCCGGACGGAGGGCGACAGCGAGGCAATCGTCGCCGCGTTCCACCACTGGGGCGCCGACGCGGTCCGCCGGCTGCGGGGCATGTTCGCCTTCGCGATCTGGGACACCGAGACCAAGGACCTGTTCCTGGCCCGGGACCCGTTCGGCATCAAGCCGCTGTTCCTGGCGACGGGCGCCGGTGGCACCGCCTTCGGCAGCGAGAAGAAGAGCCTGCTGGAGCTGACCGAGCTGATCGGCATCGGCACGGACCTCGACCCCCGCGCCATCGAGCACTACACGGTGCTGCAGTACGTGCCCGAGCCGGAGACGCTGCACGCCGACATCCGCCGGCTCGAGTCCGGTTCCTACGCCTGGGTGCGGGCCGGCGAGGCGCCGCGGATCACCCGCTACTTCACCCCGAAGTTCCCGGCGAAGCCGTTCGTCCCGGGTTCCGAGCAGGCCCGCTACCAGGAGATCGCCGAGGCGCTCGAGGACTCCGTCGCCAAGCACATGCGCGCGGACGTGACCGTCGGGTCGTTCCTGTCGGGCGGCATCGACTCCACCGCGATCGCGGCCCTGGCCATCCGGCACAACCCGGACCTGATCACCTTCACCACCGGCTTCGAGCGCGAGGGCTACTCCGAGGTCGACGTCGCCGCCGAGTCGGCCGCCGCGATCGGCGCCAGGCACGTGGTCAAGGTCGTCAGCCCGGCCGAGTTCGCGGCTGCGATCCCGGAGATCATCTGGTACCTCGACGACCCGGTCGCCGACCCGGCGCTGGTGCCGTTGTGGTTCGTGGCGAAGGAGGCCCGCAAGCACGTCAAGGTGGTGCTCTCGGGCGAGGGCGCGGACGAGCTGTTCGGCGGCTACACCATCTACCGCGAGCCGATCTCGCTCAAGCCGTTCGAGTACCTGCCGGCCCCGCTGCGACGGGCCGCCGGCAAGCTCTCCGACCGGATCCCGGAGGGCACCCGCGGCAAGAGCCTGCTGCACCGCGGCTCGATGACGCTCGAGGATCGCTACTACGGCAACGCGCGCAGCTTCAGCGACGCCCAGCTGCGGAGCGTGCTGCGTGACTTCCGGCCGGAGTGGACCCACCAGGACGTGACGGCGCCGATCTACGCGCAGTCGCGGGACTGGGACCCGGTGGCGCGCATGCAGCACCTGGACCTGTTCACCTGGATGCGCGGCGACATCCTGGTCAAGGCCGACAAGATGACGATGGCGAACTCACTCGAGCTGCGGGTGCCGTTCCTCGACACCGAGGTCTTCGACGTGGCCTCGCGGGTGCCGCTGGATCAGAAGATCACCAAGACCACGACGAAGTACGCGCTGCGTCAGGCGTTGKAGGGGATCGTCCCGGCGCACGTGCTGCACCGCGCGAAGCTGGGCTTCCCGGTACCGCTGCGGCACTGGCTCGCCGGCACGGAGCTGTTCGACTGGGCGCACCAGCAGATCGCGGACTCGCAGACCGACCACATCTTCGACAAGGCCGCGGTGGCCGCGATGCTGAACGCGCACCGCGAGGGCGTCTCCGACCACAGCCGTCGGCTCTGGACGGTGCTGTGCTTCATGGTGTGGCACGGCATCTTCGTGGAGAAGCGCATCGTGCCGCAGATCCAGGAGCCGGTCTACCCGGTCAACCTGTAGGCACTGCCGCGCCTGTGCGCCTTTCTGGTAGCGCGGACTACCAAGAAGGCGCACAGGCGGCGGAGCCGCCTACTTCAGCAGGGCACCGATCTCGTCGGCCGCGTCGGTCCCGTACGCGTCGGCCAGCCGCTTGACGGCGTCGTCGCGGTCCAGGCTCCACTCCTGGGTGCCGACGGTCTCGAGCACCAGCACCGCCACCAGCGAGCCGAGCTGCGCGGACCGCTCGAGGCCCAGCCCCGCGGCCTGTCCGGTGAGGAACCCGGCCCGGAACGCGTCACCGACGCCGGTGGGGTCCACCTTCGCCTTCTCCGGCACGACCCCGACGCGCACGAAGTTGCCCTCGCGGTCGACGATCTCGACGCCCTCCGCGCCGAGCGTGGTCACCCGCAGGCCCACCTGCTGCGCGATCTCGGTCTCGGTGAGCTCGCTCTTCTGCAGCAGCAGCGCCCACTCGTACTTGTTCGTGAACAGGTACTTCGCGCCGCCGATCAGCTCGCGGGCCTCGGCCCCGGAGAGCCGCGCGAGCTGCTGGGACGGGTCGGCCGCGAACGGCAGCCCCAGCTCGCGGCACTGCTCGGTGTGCCGGATCATCGCGGCCGGATCGTTGGCGCCCACGAGCACCAGGTCCACACCGGCGGGCAGGTCGGCCAGCGAGATCTCGCGGGCCTCGCTCATCGCACCCGGGTAGAACGACGCGATCTGCGCCATGTCCTCGTCGGTGGTGCACACGAACCGGGCGGTGTGCGCGGTCTCGGAGATCCGGACCGACTCGCAGTCGACGCCGTGTCCCTCGAGCCAGGTCCGGTACTCCGCGAAGTCGGCGCCGACGGCCCCGACCAGCAGCGGCGACCCGCCGAGCACGCCCATGGCGTAGGCGATGTTGCCGCCGACACCGCCGCGCCGGACCACCAGGTCGTCGACGAGGAAGCTCAGCGAGATGTTCTGGAGCTGGTCGGCGAGCAGCTGCTCGGCGAACCGGCCGGGGAACCGCATCAGGTGATCGGTGGCGATGGAACCGGTGACCGCAATTGTCACGCTCGGGGACCTTTCAGTTGGTCGGGACGGCGTCCGCGCCGCCCCACTATTCGGTTGTGCCGCAAAACGGCCACGGTACCGGCACCGCGACGCGGGCCGTGCCGACCGGGCGGCACGGGAGTCGAGGCGTCGACCCCCGGACACGGCAAATGGCGCGGAACCCGGTCCGGGTTCCGCGCCACTGCCGCACGGCTCACACGGCGTACGCCGCGGGATCGATCAGTTGAACGAGTCTCCACAGGCGCAGGAGCCGGTGGCGTTCGGGTTGTCGATCGTGAAGCCCTGCTTCTCGATGCTGTCGACGAAGTCGATGGAGGCGCCCTCGACGTACGGCGCGCTCATCCGGTCCACGGCCAGGCTGACGCCGCCGAAGTCGACGATCAGGTCACCGTCGAGGTTCCGGTCGTCGAAGAAGAGCTGGTAACGCAGCCCCGCACAGCCACCCGGCTGGACGGCGATACGCAGCGCCAGGTCGTCGCGACCCTCCTGGTCGAGCAACGCCTTCGCCTTGGCGGCCGCGGCATCGGTCATGACGACCTTGTGCGCGGTCGTCTCGTTCTGCACAGTCATGGGCTCTCCCTGTTCGCTCGTGCCAAACCCGTGAACGCTTCAACGGTACCCCGCCCTCCGATTATTCCTTCCCCACGTCCCCGGCTGTGGTCTCCGTGAGCGCGTGCGGCCGCCGATCCGGACCCGCCGCCGGGGGGTGCGGCGCCCGGAACGGGAGCGTGTCGTGCCCGCACCGGTCCACGAAGTAGCCTGGTGGTGTGAAACTGCTGCGCCGAGGTAACCCCGACAATTCCGACAACGGAGACCGTGAGGTCGCCGAGTCGAGTGCCGCCGCGCCGGCGCCGTCCACCCCGACCGAGGGCAAGGGCCGGCCCACGCCGACCCGCCGCGAGGCCGAGGGCAAGCGTCGCGGGCCCGTCGCACCGGCGCCGCTGACCGCGAAGGAGGCCCGGGCCCGGCGCAAGCAGACCCAGGGTTCCAAGGAGGAGCGCAAGGCTGCGTCCGTGGAGCGTCGTGCCACCGCGGCCGACCGCCGCGCCCGGATGCTCGCGGGCGAGGACAAGTACCTGCTCCCCCGCGACAAGGGCCCGGTGCGCGCCTTCGCCCGTGACCTGGTCGACTCCCGCCGGCACCTGGTCGGCCTGTTCATGCCGCTGGCGCTGCTGCTGATCATGGCGATGTTCCTCAACCCCGCGGTCCAGTCCCTCGTCACCCTCGGCATGCTGGTGATGATGCTGTTCATGGCCGTCGAGGGGTACATCATGGGCCGCCGCATCAACAACCGCGTCCGCGAGCGGTTCCCCGAGACCACGGACGGCGGCTTCAAGCTCGGCTGGTATGCGTTCGTGCGGGCCTCGCAGATCCGGAAGATGCGGGCGCCGCAGCCGCGGGTCTCCCCCGGCGACGCCGTCTGACCCCCCGGGGCGCCCACCACGGGCGCCCCGCCGGTCCGGCTTCGACCAGTCGATATGCGGGAGAACACCGTTGGTACGGTCTACCGCGTGTCCTCCCCCGCCGTACCCAAGCGCACCCTGGTCCTCGGCGGCGCGCGCTCGGGCAAGTCCGGGCACGCCGAGGCGCTGCTCGCCGGCGCGCCCGGCGACCGCGTCCGGTACGTGGCCACCTCCCGCCTCGACCCCGCCGACGCGGACTGGACCAGCCGCGTCGACGAGCACCGGGTCCGGCGCCCGCAGTCGTGGTCCACCGTCGAGACGGCGTCGGGACCCGGCCTGGCCGAGGTGCTGCGCGCGGACGCCCCCGCGACCCTCGTCGACGACCTCGGCACCTGGCTGACCGCCGAACTCGACGCGGCCGCGGCCTGGGACCTGCCGCGGGGAACGGTGGGCCCGCGGGTGGACGACCTCGTCGACGCGGTGTCCCGTTATCCCGGCCGGCTGGTGCTGGTGAGCCCCGAGGTGGGCCTCGGCGTCATCCCGGAGACCCGCTCCGGCCGACTGTTCCGCGACGAGATCGGCGCGTTGAACGCCCGTCTCGCGCAGGCCTGCGACGAGGTCCTGCTCGTGGTGGCGGGCCTGGCGATGACCCTCAAGTGACACCTCCCGCGCACCCGGCGCGCCCAGCGACGACCCTCTTTCCGATCACCAGCGCTGACGTGAAAGGTCAACCGTGACAACCGAATCGCCCAGCCCCGTCGAGCCCGGCAGCCCCACCGCGGCCGCCTTCGACGCCGTCACCCCGCCGTCCGCGGCCGCGCGCGCCGACGCCGACGCCCGCCAGCTCCAGCTGACCAAGCCGACCGGTTCGCTCGGCCGGCTCGAGTCGCTCGCCGGCTGGGTCGCGGCCTGCCAGGACCAGTGCCCGCCGCACCTGTTCGAACGGCCGCGGGTGGTGGTCTTCGCGGGCGACCACGGCGTCGCCCGACACGGGGTGTCCGCGTACCCGGCCGAGGTGACCGCGCAGATGGTCGCGAACTTCCAGGCCGGCGGCGCCGCGGTGAACGCGCTGGCCGCGATCACCGGCGCCGGGGTGCGGGTGGTCGACATCGCGGTCGACTCCTACACGGACCCGACGGTCGCCACCCACAAGGTGCGGCGCTCGAGCGGTTCCATCGACCGCGAGGACGCGCTCACCGAGGACGAGACGCTGCGCGCGATCGCCGCGGGCCGCGCCATCGCCGACGAGGAGGTGGACTCGGGGGCGGACCTGCTGATCGCCGGCGAGATGGGCATCGGCAACACCACCCCCGCGACCGTGCTGATCGCCTCGCTCACCGACACCGAGCCCGTGGTGGCCGTCGGCCGCGGCACCGGCATCGACGACGCGGGCTGGGCCCGCAAGACGGCCGCGGTGCGTGACGCGATGCGTCGGGCGCGGCCGGTGGTCAAGGACCCGGCGGCGCTGCTGCGGGTCGCGTCGGGCGCCGACCTGGCCGCGATGGCAGGCTTCCTCGCGCAGGCGGCGCTGCGCCGCACGCCGGTGATCCTGGACGGCGTGGTGGTCACCGCGGCCGCGATGGTCGCGGAGGAACTCGCGCCGGGCGCCCGGGACTGGTGGGTCGCCGGGCACCGGTCCACCGAGCCCGCGCACACGCTGGCCCTGACCCACCTACGGCTGGAGCCGCTCGTCGAGCTCGACATGCGCCTCGGCGAGGGGTCCGGGGCGCTGGTCGCGTTGCCGCTGCTGCAGTCCGCGATCGCGACGCTGACGAACATGGCCACCTTCGCGGACGCCGGCGTCAGCTCCGGCGAACCCGAACCCGACGCCGCCGGTCCAGAGGACGAGGCCACCGACCCCGAGGACGGGACCACCGCCCCCGACACCGCCCCGCGCTGACCGTGACCGCCGCACTCGACGGCCTCCGCCTGGCGCTGTCCTGGCTGACCGTGCTGCCCGGCCTGCACGACCCGCGGCGGCCGGCTCCGGACCGCGTCGCGGGCGGCCGGGCGATCGCCGCGACCCCGGTGGTCGGGGCGCTCCTCGGCGCCGTCGCCGCGGGCCTGGTCTGGCTGCTGCTGGCGGCCGACCTCGAGCCCGCGCTGGCCGGACTGCTCGCCGTCGCCGCGCTGGCCCTGGCCACCCGCGGGATGCACGTGGACGGCCTGGCCGACACCGTCGACGGCCTCGGCTGCTACGGCGACCCGGCCCGGGCGCTCGAGGTGATGCGCAGCGGCGGCGTCGGACCGTTCGGGGCGGCCGCGCTGGTGGTCGTCCTTGCCGCACAGGCACTCTCGTTCGGCGCGCTCGCCCATGCCGGGCAGTGGCTCGCGCTCGTCGCCGCGGTCGCGGCGGGCCGGGTGGCCGCCGTGCTGGCCTGCCGGAAGGCACTGTCCGCCGCCGCGCCCACCGGGTTCGGCGCGCTCGTGGCCGGCACCCAGTCGAGGTGGGTGTGCGCGGGCTGGTCGCTCGCACTGCTGGCGGCCGCGTCCGCCGCGGTGCCGGTGCGCTGGTGGCAGGGCCCGGTGGTCGTCGCGGCCGCGCTCGGGCTGACGGTCCTGCTGACCCGGCACTGCGCCCGCAGGTTCGGCGGCCTCACCGGCGACGTGCTGGGGGCCTCGATCGAGGTGACGGTGGCCGTGACCGCGGTGGGGTTCCTGCTCGGCGGCTGACGGACGACGGGCGGTCGACCACTCGCGCCGCCACCCGGGCCCACCCGACGCCGGCACTGAAACGCCGACGGCCCACAACCATTCGGTTGCGGGCCGCGGGTGTCTGACCGATCAGGCGAGCGTGCTCATCCAGCCGTGGGTGTCTGCGAAGGTACCGCGCTGGATGCCGGTGAGGGTGTCGCGCAGCGCCATGGTGACCGCGCCCGGCTCGCCACCGCCGACGGTGAACTCGCCCTCGGCGGACTTGACCCGACCGACCGGGGTGATCACGGCTGCGGTGCCGCACGCGAACACCTCGGTGATCTCGCCGGAGGCCGCCTTCTCGCGCCACTCGTCGGTGCTGATCCGGCGCTCCTCCACCGCGAATCCGGCGTCGGCGGCCAGCGTCAGCAGCGAGTTGCGGGTGATGCCCGGCAGCAGGGAGCCGGACAGTTCCGGGGTGACCAGCCGCGCGTCGGGCCCGGATCCGAAGACGAAGAACAGGTTCATCCCGCCCATCTCCTCGACGTAGCGGCGTTCGATCGCGTCGAGCCACACCACCTGGTCGCAACCCTCGTCGGCGGCCTGCGCCTGGGCGACCAGCGAGGCCGCGTAGTTGCCCGCGAACTTCGCCGCTCCGGTACCGCCCGGGGCCGCCCGCACATACTCGGTGGACAGCCACACGCTGACCGGCTTGACGCCCTGCGGGAAGTAGGCACCTGCCGGCGAGGCGATCAGCAGGTAGCGGTACCGGTTGGCCGGCCGCACCCCGAGTCCCACCTCGGTCGCGATCATGAACGGCCGCAGGTACAGCGCCGCCTCGCCGCCCGCCACCGGGACCCAGTCCTTGTCCACCGCGAGCAGCTCGGTGATCGAGTTGAGGAACAGGTCGTCGGGCAGCTCCGGCATGGCCATCCGCCGCGCCGAGGCGCGCAGACGCTCGGCGTTCGCGGCGACCCGGAAGGAGGCGACGGTGTCGTCCTGCTGCCGGTACGCCTTGAGGCCCTCGAAGATGGCCTGACCGTAGTGCAGGACCATGGCCGCGGGGTCGAGCTGCATCGGCGCGTAGGGCTGGACGGTGGCGTCGTGCCAGCCCAGGCCCTCGGTGTAGTCGATGGTGACCATGTGATCGGTGAAGTACTTCCCGAATCCGGGGTTCGCCAACACCCGGGCGCGCTCGTCCGCGGAGACGGGCGAGGGGTGGACGACGTGCGTGAATTCGAGGACACCAGTCATGCGCCGATCCTAGCGAATGCGCCGTACGCCATTTTCGCGGCGTACGGCGAACACAGGCCTCGGCTCAGCGGGTGTGCAGCGGGACGAACGGCGGGCTGACGATCTCGCAGCGCAGCGCGCGACCGCGGACGTCCACCTCCACCACATCCCCCGCCGCCAGTTCGGCGTCGGAGTTCAGCAGGCCCAACGCAATCCCGACCTTGAGCGTCGGCGAGAAGGTGCCCGAGGTGGTCTCGCCGATCGGCGCCCCGTCGCGGAGCACGGTCTGACCCTGCCGCAGCACGCCACGGTCGAGCGCCCGGATCCCCCACATCTTGCGGGCCGGGCCGGCATCCTTCTCCGCGACCAGCGCGTCCCGGCCCCAGAACTGCGGCTTCTTCCAGCCGATGGCCCAGCCGCACCGCGCCTGCAGCGGCGAGATCTCGGTGGACAGCTCGTGCCCGTGCAGCGGGTAGCCGGCCTCGGTGCGCAGGGTGTCACGGGCGCCGAGCCCGGCCACCTCGCCGCCTGCCTCGCGGACCGCGGCCACCAACGCCCGGAACACCGCCTCGCTGCCGTCCCAGGTGGGCAGCACCTCGTAGCCGTGCTCGCCCGTGTACCCGGTGCGGCACACCCGTACCGGCGCGCCCTCGAAGACCGCGTCCTCGAAGGCCATGTAGTCCATGCCGGACGGAAGGCCTAGCGCGGCAAGGATTTCCGCGGACCGCGGCCCCTGCACGGCCAGGACGCCGTAGTCGCGGTGCTGGTCGGTGACCGTCACCCCGGCCGGGGCCTCCGCGGCCAGCGCCGCCACCACGGCCGCGGTGTTCGCGGCGTTGGGGACGAGGAACACCTCGTCGTCGCTGACGTAGTAGGCGATGAGGTCGTCGACGACGCCGCCCGCCTCGGTGGCGCACAGCGTGTACTGCGCCTGACCCGGCCCGATCTTGCCGAGGTCGTTGGTCAGCTTGGCGTTCACGAAGTCGGCGGCACCGGGGCCCGAGACCAGGGCCTTGCCGAGGTGGCTGACGTCGAACACGCCGACCGCCTCGCGAACCGCGGTGTGCTCGGCAACCGTGCCGGCGTAGGAGACCGGCATATGCCAGCCGCCGAACGGCGCGAAGGTCGCACCGAGTTCGGTGTGCACAGCGTGGAGGGGTCCCTGCAGGAGGTCGGCGTCTGTCATGGGCGTTAACGCTAGCGGACCGCGTCGGGTGTCACGGCCACGGCGAACGCCCCGCCCACCGAACTAAGGTGTCGGGCAGTTGTCCACCCCCTGACGAAGGAGTGCACCCGTGAGTGCCGCCCTGTCCCCCGTAACCCCGCTCGGCCCCGCCCTCGCGCTGGCCGGCAAGATCTCTGCCCGCGCGGAGGTCCTGGTCATCGGGCTCACCGCAGGCCCCGACGGCCCCGAGCCGTCGGTCGGCGAGGCGCTCGACGACGCGACCGTGGAGGCGGTGCTCGCGCACCTGACGGCGGTCGGCGCGACCGGCCGCCCCGAGGAGGTCACCCGGGTCCCGGCGCCCGAGGGCGCCGGCGTCACCAGCATCCTCGCGGTCGGCCTCGGCAAGGCCGACGACGTCGACGCCGAGCAGGTCCGCCGGTCCGCCGGTGCGGCCGCCCGCGCGCTGACCGGGACGGGGACCGCGGCGACCACCCTGTCCGCGCTCGACCTCGGTGCCGCCGCCGAGGGCTTCTACCTGGGCGCCTACGCGTTCACCTCGTACAAGTCGAAGTCCGTGCCCGGCGCCGACGGACAGCCGGTCGCCCGCGTCGAGTTCCTCGTCGAGTCGCCCCGGACCAAGGCCGTCAAGGACGTGCTGGCGCGGGCGCTCGCGATCGGCGAGGCCGTCGCCACCGCCCGCGAGTTCGTGAACACCCCGCCCAGCCACCTGTTCCCGGCCGAGTTCGCGGCCCGCGCGAAGACCCTGGGCACCGAGGCCGGCCTCAAGGTCCAGGTGCTCGACGAGAAGGCGCTCGACAAGGCCGGCTACGGCGGAATCATGGGCGTCGGCAAGGGCTCCTCGCGGCTGCCCCGGCTGGTCCGGATGACCTACACCGGCGCGGCCCGCAAGTCGGCCCCGTCCGTCGCGCTCGTCGGCAAGGGCGTGACCTTCGACACCGGCGGAATCTCCATCAAGCCCGCCGCCGGCATGGAGGCCATGACCTCCGACATGGGCGGCGCTGCCGCCGTGATCGCGACCGTCGTGCTGGCCGCGAAGCTCGGGCTGAAGGTCAACGTGACCGCGACGGTGCCGATGGCGGAGAACATGCCGTCGAGCACCGCGCAGCGGCCCGGCGACGTGCTGACCCAGTACGGCGGCACCACCGTCGAGGTCATCAACACCGACGCCGAGGGCCGGCTGATCCTGGCCGACGCGATCGTGCGGGCCTGCGAGGACAAGCCCGACTACCTGATCGACACGGCGACCCTGACCGGCGCCCAGATGGTGGCGCTGGGCAACCGCACCCCCGGCGTGATGGGCACCGACGAGTTCCGCGACCGGGTCGCCCGCATCTCGCAGGAGATCGGCGAGAACGCGTGGGCGATGCCGATGCCCGCCGAGTTGCGCGCCGACCTGAACTCGAAGGTCGCCGACCTCGCCAACGTCACCAACCACCGGTGGGGCGGGATGTGCGCGGCCGCGATCTTCCTCCGGGAGTTCGTCGCGGACGACGTCCAGTGGGCACACATCGACGTCGCGGGTCCGGCCTACAACTCGGGCGGCCCGTTCGGGTACACCGGCAAGGGCGGCACCGGTGTGCCGGTGCGGACGATGATCGCCGTGCTCGAGGACATCGCCGACAACGGGTAGGCGACTGGCGTCGCCCGTGCGCCTTTCCGGTAGCGGTGCCTACCGGAAAGGCGCACGGGCCGTCAGGCCTGCTGGGCGCGTTTGCGCAGGATCTTCTGCCGGGCGTCGTGGTCTCGCATCCGCTGCGGGTACCCGGTCTTGCGCACGTCGTAGACGGGGATGCCGAGATCCTCGCCGAGCCGGCGGGCGCCGCGTTCGCCACCGACGCGGCGGCGGGTCCATTCCCCGTCGGTGGCCACCAGCACGACGGTGACCGGCGTGACCGTCGTCTGCGGCTCGACGTAGGCCTCGACGCCCACGTGCGTGTGCGCCCAGTTCGCCAGGTACTGCGCGTCGGAATCGGCGTCGGCGCGCGCGGAGACGCCGCGTCGCCGCCTCGAGAACTTGCTGAGCAAACCCACGATTTCCCCCTCCTCACCCGACGTCGATGCCGATTGCGTGGTCCAGTCWCAAGTTTGCCAGCAGTTCCTGTGCGCGAAATGAGGAAGCTGTGGCACGCCCCTCATCGGACGGCCCGAACCGATCAATGGAAGGATGGGCAGACGCCGTCCCGGGTCGAGTTCGTCGGGGTATTTCCCGACCGCAACTGGTTCCGTGACGTCGGCACTACTGCACAATGGATTTCGACCACAAGTCGACAAACTCAACAACCCGAACACAACTGTCGAGGAGTCAAAAGCATGGCCTTCTCCGTCCAGATGCCAGCCCTTGGTGAGAGCGTCACCGAAGGAACTGTCACGAGGTGGCTCAAGCAGGAGGGCGACACGGTGGAGGTCGACGAGCCSYTGSTCGAGGTCTCCACCGACAAGGTCGACACCGAGATCCCGTCGCCGGTCGCGGGCGTCCTGCTCGAGATCAGCGCCCAGGAGGACGACACCGTCGCCGTCGGCGGTCAGCTCGCCGTCATCGGCTCCGGCGCGCCGGCCCCCGCCGCGCCGCCTGCCCCGGCACCCGCTGCCCCGGCTCCTGCGCCCGCCCCGGCCGC
>NZ_JBFUJP010000031.1:0-55169 GCF_056401315.1 Rhodococcus sp. P4_F5
GGCCGGCGAACGTCCGGTGTGGGAGGCGGTGTGCGCCGCGGCCGACGGCGCGGCGGGCGCGGGCCGCATCGCCCGGGGGTGCGGCGGCGGCTCGCACTGCGGGGCCCTGGCCAGGAAGCTGCGTGGCGGCTCGTGCCGGGGTGGATGRCTCGTGTCGGGATACGTCATGGGGTCCTCTCCCGGTGGGGTGCGTCGACAGGTTGTTGCGTCGAGTCCGGGGAGAGGCCGGGCTGTGAGCAGGATTACACGGATTTCGATCGTCCGCACGCGAATGGCCGACGGCGCGGACGGCGTCGCGGCCCTAGGGTGATCGCATGGACGGGTTGGTGCTGGACTGCGGGGGCGTGTTGGTCGGTCCCGGGTCCGACGGGGAAGGGTTGGGCGCGATCATCGCCGAGGTACGCGGCCTCGGGGTGCGCACGGCCGTGCTGAGCAACGATCCGGGCGGACCCGGCGCGGACTGGCTGCGCGGTCTCGGTGGCGGGCGTCTGGTCGACGAGGTGCTGCTCTCCGGTGACGTCGGGCTCGAGAAGCCGGACCCCCGGATCTACCGGCTGGCGGCCCGGCGGTTGGGGCTCGCCGAGTCGGACTGTGTGTTCGTCGACGACCTGGCGGTCAACGTCCGCGGCGCGGTGGCCGCGGGCATGGTGGCCGTCCACCACGTGGACCCCGCCCGAACCGCGGAGGAACTGCGGATCCTGTTCGATCTGGCACCAGGGGACGGAAACTGACATGGCCACGAGGCTGACCACACAGGACGCGTCGTTCTACTTTCTCGAGGCGAGCAGCACGCCGATGCACCTCGGGTCGCTGGCGATCCTGCAGGTCCCGGAAGCCGGCGTCGACTACGAGGAGTTGCTCACCCACGTCGAGCGGCGACTGCCGCTGGTGCCGCGGTACCGGCAGCGGGTGCGTGAGGTGGCCCTGGGGCTGGCCCGGCCGGTGTGGGTGGACGACCGCGAGTTCGACATCACCTACCACGTGCGGCGCTCCGCGCTGCCCCGTCCCGGTTCCGACGCTCAACTGCACGACCTGGTGGCCCGGCTGACGTCGCGGCCGTTGGACCGGACCCGGCCGCTGTGGGAGATGTACCTCGTCGAGGGCCTGTCCGACAACCGGGTCGCGATCTTCACCAAGTCCCACTCGGCGCTGGTCGGTGACGAGGGTTCGCTCGAGATCAGCCAGGTGCTGCTGGACCCGAGCAGCACGCCGCGGCCGACCGAGGAAGAGTTGTGGATGCCCACCCGCGAGCCGCGCGAGGCAGAGTTGGTGCTCGATGCGGTCGCGGAGATGATCGCCCGGCCACGCGAGGGGGCGGCGACGCTGAAGATGGCGCTCGGCGACCTGGTGGGCAGCGCGGTCGAGGTCGCCGGGAACGTCGCGGCCGTGGTGCGCACGGCCACCGCCTCGGCGCCGACCAGCCCACTGAACGCGGCCATCTCGCGCAACCGCCGGTTCGCCACGGTCCACACCGAACTTGAGGACTACCGGCGCGTGCGCCGACGCTTCGGGTGCACCGTCAACGACGCGATCCTCGCGGTGCTGACGGGGGCGCTGCGGAACTGGCTGCTCTCGCGCGGTGAGCCGGTGACCGCGTACTCGACGGTGCGGGCGCTGGTGCCGATGGCCGTCTACATCTCCGGCGACGGCTCGGAGGAGGAGGTCGACCTGGAGGCCGACCCGGTCGAGCGTGAACACGTCCCGGAGAACGCCGAGCGCAAGGTCTCCTCGTTCCTGGTGGACCTGCCGGTCGGCGAGCCCAATGCGGTGGTGCGGCTCTCGCACATCGCGCACGCCACCGAGGCGCACACCCGGGCCAGCAGCACGGTGACCGCGCAGACCCTGGTGCGGATGTCGGGCACCGCGCCCGCGACGCTGCACGCGATGGGGCTGCGGGTGGCGAGCAGCCTCTCGCAGCGGATGTTCAACGTGATGATCTCCAACGTGCCCGGTCCGCAGTCGCCGCTGTATCTCAACGGCGCCAGGATGCTCGAGATGTACCCGGTGTCGCCGCTGCTCAAGAATCAGGCGCTCAGCATCGGGTTGACGTCCTACGACGGCCACGTCTACTACGGTTTGAATGCCGACCGTGACGCCATGTCCGACGTCGAGGTGGTGACGGCACTGTTGTACGAGTCGCTCGAGGAGCTGTTGGATGCCTGTGGGTAAGGGGTGCTGTCGATGAGGGTCTACATTCCCGCGACGATCGCGATGTTGCAGAAGTTGGTGGCGGAGCAGGAGCTGGATCCGGTGAGCCGCACCGCTTTTGCCGTGACGCCTGCGCTGCGCGAGGCGTACGCCTCCGGTGACGACGACGAACTGGCGGAGGTGGCGATGACGGAGGCTGCGCGGGCGTCGCTGCGCCTGTTGGCGTCCGAGGCGCCGGAGGGGGAGCCGTCGGAGGGTGCGGCCGGCGACGCGTCGACCGCCGTCCCGCACCGCCGGGCGGTGATCGCGGCGGACGTCGAGGACGCGCAGTTGCGGCCCGACCTGGACGACGCAGTGGTGCGCCTGGCGGGCCCGGTGACGATGGCGATGGTGGCGTCCGTGCACGTCGACCTGTCCGAGGCGGAGGCCGCGATCGAGCGGGCCGTCGCGGTGGTGGACGCCGCGGATCTGGGCGACGCGGACGCCGAGTTCGTGCTCGGTGACGCCGAGGATCACGAGCTCGCCTGGTACGCCACGCAGGAACTGCCTTTCCTTCTGGACCTGCTCTGACGATCCGCGTGACAGTTCGCCTTTTCAGCGGGTAACCTACGGCTGCGTAACCTAGGCGAGTGGACGGAAGTTTGATGGGTCTGAGGAAGTGGCTCGAGGGGCCGGCAGCGGAAGTATCCGCGCCGCGCCGGCCTGCGTTGAACATGTTGCGCGGGGCGGTGACTCGGGTGACGACGCCGTTGCTGCCCGACGATTTCCTGCACCTGGCAAACCCGCTCTGGTCGGCGCGGGAACTGCGCGGCCGGGTGGTGGAGGTCCGCAAGGAGACCTCGGATTCCGCGACCCTGGTGATCAAGCCGGGCTGGGGATTCGACTTCGACTACCAGCCGGGCCAGTACATCGGGATCGGTCTGCTGGTCGACGGCCGGTTCCACTGGCGGTCGTACTCGTTGACCTCCCCGCCGAACTGGGAGAACAAGCGCATCTCCATCGCCGTCAAGGCGATGCCGGAGGGGCAGCTCTCGAGCCACCTGATCAACGGCGTCCCGTCGGGCACCGTCGTCCGGCTGGCGGCCCCGCAGGGCAACTTCGCGCTGCCCGAGCCGCCGCCGGCGAAGATCCTGTTCATCACCGCGGGCAGCGGCATCACCCCGGTGATGGCGATGCTGCGTGCGATGGTCCGTCGGGGCGCGCTGCCGGACGTGGTGCACGTGCACTCCGCGCCGACCGCCGAGGACGTCATGTTCGGCGACGAGATGGCGGAGCTGCACGAGGCGCATCCGAGTTTCGTCTCGCACGTCCAGTGCACCCGCACGGGCGGCCGCTTCCAGCTGTCCGACCTGGACGCGCTGTACCCGGACTGGCGCGAGCGTCAGACGTGGGCGTGCGGCCCGACCCAGATGCTCGACGACGTCGAGCGGGTGTGGACCGAGGCGGGCATCGCGGACCGGCTGCACACCGAGCGGTTCACCATCCCGCGTGCGGACACCGCAGGCCAGGGTGGCACAGTCACCTTCGCCAAGTCGGGGCGTTCGGTGGAGATCGACGGCGCGACCACGGTGCTCGAGGCCGGCGAGCAGGTCGGCGTGCAGATGCCGTTCGGTTGCCGGATGGGCATCTGCCAGACCTGTGTGGTGCCGCTGGTCTCGGGTCACATCCGGGACCTGCGGTCCGGACGTGAGCACAGCGAGGGCGAGCGGGTCCAGACGTGCATCTCCTCGGCCGCCGGCGACTGCACGTTTGATCTCTGAACTGGGCCGGGGCGTCGGTGTCCGATTCGTCTATCGTTGTAACCATGAGCCCGCGGTGACCCCGCCGGTGATCTGATCTAGCTCTACGGAGGGTCCTGGCGATGGCCATCTCGGACATCAAAGAATTTTCACATCTCACCGAGGCGGACGTCGAGGCTCTCGGTCGTGAGCTCGACGCCATCCGCCGTGACGTGGAGGACTCGCGCGGTGAGCGGGACGCCAGGTACATCCGCGGTGTGATCCGGCTGCAGCGGTTCCTCGAGTTCGGCGGTCGGTTGACGCTCCTGGGCGGCCGTCGGCGTCCGGTCTGGGCGGTCGGCACCACGATGCTGACGCTGGCCAAGATCATCGAGAACATGGAGCTCGGCCACAACGTCGTGCACGGCCAGTGGGACTGGATGAACGACCCGGAGATCCACTCCACCACCTGGGAGTGGGACATGACCGCGTCGTCCTCGCAGTGGAAGCGCGCGCACAACTACTCGCACCACACGTACACCAACGTCGTCGGCATGGACAACGACGTGCAGTTCGGGATCATCCGGATGACCCGGGACGTGCCGTGGCGCCCGATCAACCTGCTCCAGCCCGTCGCGAACGTGGTGCTCGCGAGCGCCTTCGAGTGGGGCATCGCCATGCACGACTGGTCGATCGCGCTGGAGGAGGACCGTAAGCGGGGCGGCGCCAACGTCGACGACATCAACCGCGAGTTCTGGGGGAAGGCCGCCAAGCAGGTGGTCAAGGACTACGTGCTGTTCCCCGTGCTGACGGGACCGGCGTGGAAGCACACGCTGGCCGCCAATGCGACCGCGAACTTCGCCCGGAACCTGTGGGCCTACGCGGTGATCTTCTGCGGGCACTTCCCGGACGGTGCCGAGAAGTTCACCGTCGAGCAGTACCGCCACGAGACCAAGGCCGAGTGGTACCTGCGGCAGATGCTGGGCAGCGCCAACTTCAAGTCGGGCCGGGTGATGGCCTTCATGAGCGGGAACCTGAGCTACCAGATCGAGCACCACCTGTTCCCGGACCTGCCCAGCAACCGGCTGCGCGAGGTCTCGCTGCGGGTGCAGGCGCTGTGCGACAAGTACGACCTGCCGTACACGACGGGATCGTTCGCCAAGCAGTACCTGTTGGCGCTGCGGACCATCCACAAGCTGGCGCTGCCGGACCGGTTCCTCAAGGCCACCTCCGACAACGCCCCGGAGACGTCGTCCGAGCGTAAGTTCGACGACGCCAGGGCGGCGCTCGACCGGCTCCGGACCGAGGTCACGGGTCGTCGGGTGGGGCTGCGGACCGCCCTGCGCCAACTGCGCGAGCGCCGGCGGTAGGCGCCCCGAGTGGGGGCCGCGCCCGGAGCGGTGTTAGCCACGTCACACTCTCGGCGACCGTAACCTACGGCGCCGTAACTTACGGTACGGTAAGTGGCGTTAACTACAACGTCTATCGGCCGGGAGAACAGCGATGGCTATTGCGGACATCAAGGAGTACGCGCACCTCACCGAGGCGGACGTGGAAGCCCTTGGCCGGGAGTTGGACGCGATCCGCCGCGACATCGAGGCCTCGCGCGGTGAGCGGGACGCCAAGTACCTCCGCAACACGATCCGGCTGCAGCGTGGTCTCGAGGTCAGCGCCCGTGCGCTGCTGATCGGCAGCCGCAAGCGTCCGTTGTGGTTGGCGGGCGCCGGCATGCTCGGCGTCGCCAAGATCATCGAGAACATGGAACTCGGCCACAACGTCATGCACGGGCAGTGGGACTGGATGAATGACCCCGAGGTGCACTCGAGCACCTGGGAGTGGGACGTCAACGGCCCGTCCGCGCACTGGAAGCAGACCCACAACTACATCCACCACAAGTACACCAACGTCCTCGGCATGGACGACGACGTGGGATACGGCCTGCTGCGGGTGACGCGTGACCAGCGCTGGAAGCCGTTCAACATGGCGAACGTGCCGTTGAACGCGCTGCTCGCGCTGTTCTTCGAGTGGGGCATCGCCGCGCAGCACCTCGAACTCGGCAAGGTCGCCAAGGGCCGGGTGGACATGGTCGAGTTCAAGCAGAAGCGCGACGAGGTGCTCGAGAAGATCGGCAAGCAGGCGCTCAAGGACTACGTGGTGTTCCCGGCGCTGACCGGCAAGGCGTGGAAGAGCACGCTCACCGCGAACTTCACCGCGAACGTCATTCGCAATGTCTGGACCAACGCGGTGATCTTCTGCGGGCACTTCCCGGACGGCGCGGAGAAGTTCACCAAGGCGGACATCGWCAACGAGACGCACGAGCAGTGGTACCTGCGGCAGATGCTGGGCAGCGCGAACATCAGCGGCGGCCGCGTCATGGACTTCATGACCGGCAACCTGAGCTACCAGATCGAGCACCACATCTTCCCCGACCTGCCCTCGAACCGGTACCGCGAGATCGCGGTGAAGGTGCGGGAACTGTGCGACAAGTACGACCTGCCGTACACCACCGGTCCGCTGCTGGTGCAGTACGGGAAGTCGTGGCGGACCATCGCGAAGCTCTCGCTGCCGAACAAGTACCTGGTCGGCACCACGGACGACGCGCCGGAGACGGCGTCGGAGCGTAAGTGGGAGGGCAAGGAGACGGTGCTGACCGTGGATCCGGAGACCGGTCGCAGTCGCGGGTTGCGGACAGCGATCCGCGAGGCCAAGAAGCGTCGCGGCCTGCGGGGCGCACTCCGGCGTAAGCAGTTGGTGTAGCCGCCAGTCGGTGTGACGAACGTCGGTCACGAAAGCGCCCCGTCCCCGGTGGAGACGGGGCGCTTTCGTTGCTTGGGATCGTCAGTGTCAGGAGCCGATGACCGACGATCCGAAGTCGAAGAGTGTGCCGAGGATGCTCTTGATGTCGCCGAGGATGGACGATCCGGCGTCGGAACCGCTCTGAATGATGTCTGAACTCATCTGAACTCCTTGTGTCTTGACGGTGAGATGGTGATCTCGAGATGTCTTGACCTGTGAGCTGATTCGAATCAGATTTTGCGCTCGTACAGTGTAAGCACAGGGTCGCGAACGGATGTCGGCGATTGGCCGGACGTGGCCGGACCGTGATCTTGCGGCCCGGCTACCACGCCTCGTTCGTGCTGAGGGCCACCAACAGCAGGCGCACAGCGCCGACCCGGCGTGCGGCCTCGCCGCCGAGCCGGTCCAGCGCGCACTCGGGGTCGGCCGGCGGGCCGAGGTGCGTGCACCCACGGGGGCAGTCCTCGATGGCCGCGGCCAGGTCCGTGAACGCGCCCATCACGTCGTCCGGCGAGATGTGCGCGAGGCCGAACGACCGGATGCCGGGGGTGTCGACGACCCAGCCGCGGTTGCCCTGCTCCCCGTCGGGAGCCGGCAGCGGCAGCGCCACGGACTGGGTGGAGGTGTGCCGGCCCTTGCCCACCCCGGAGACCACGCCGGTGGCCCGAAACGCGTCTGGGACAAGGCGATTGACCAGTGTGGACTTGCCGACCCCGGAGTGGCCGATCAGCGCGGTGAGCTGGCCGTCCAGCACCTCACGAACGGGCTCGAGCGGGTCGTCCTGGCCCGCGAGCACCACCGGTACGTCCAGGTCCGCGAAGGCCGCGGCGAACTCGGCGTGGTCGGCGAGGTCGCCCTTGGTCAGGCAGAGGATGGGGGACAGTCCGCCGACGTAGGCCGCGACCAGTGCGCGTTCGACGAATCCGGTGCGCGGCGGCGGGTCCGCCAGTGCGACGACGATCAGCAGCTGGGCGGCGTTCGCCACCACGACCCGCTCGTACGGGTCGGTGTCGTCGGCGGTGCGCCGCAGCACGGTGGCCCGCTCCTCGACGCGCACGATCCGCGCGAGGGTGTCGGTGCGGCCCGAAGTGTCGCCGACGATGCCGACCCGGTCCCCGACGACGATCGGGGTCCGGCCGAGTTCGCGTGCCCGCATTGCCACCACCGGACGGGTCGGGTCACCGTCGAGCACGCACCCCCACCTGCCGCGGTCGACCGCGACCACCATCGCGCTCTCCGCCGACTTGTGCTCGGGCCGGGTCTTGGTGCGGGGACGGGTCCCCTTGCCCGGGCGCACCCGGACATCGGACTCGTCGTACCGTCGGGTGCTCAGGACGGTGCCCCGATCGGCGTCAGCATCGTCGCCCACAGGTTCTCGAACCCGGGCAGGGTCTTCGCGGTGGTGCCCACGTCCTCGACGTCGACGCCCGGCACCACCAGTCCCAGGATCGCGCCGGCGGTGGCCATCCGGTGGTCGGCGTAGGAACGCCAGGTGCCGGAGCGCAGCGCCCGCGGCTCGATCCGGAGGCCGTCGGCGGTCTCGGTGACGGTGCCACCGAGTCCGTTGATTTCGGCGGAAAGCGCTGCAAGACGGTCGGTTTCATGGCCGCGGAGGTGTGCGATGCCACGCAGGGTGGAGGGGCCGTCGGCCAGCGCGGCCAGCGCGGCCACCGTCGGCGTCAGCTCGCCGACGTCGTGCAGGTCCACGTCGAGGCCGCGCAGGCGCCGCGGTCCGCGGACGGTGAGAGTGCCCTCGCGGAGGGACACCTCGGCGCCCATCGCGGTGAGGATGTCGCGGATGGCGTCACCCGGCTGGGTGGTGGTGGCGGGCCACAGCGGCACGCTCACCGCGCCGCCCGTGACGGCGGCCGCGGCGAGGAACGGGGTGGCATTGGACAGGTCGGGCTCGACGACCCAGTCCACGGCCGTGACGGGGCCGGGCGCGACCCGCCAGGTGTTCGCCTCGCCGTCGGCGGGGGTCTGCACCCGCACGCCGGCCTGCCGGAGCATCTCCACGGTCATGTCGATGTGCGGCATCGAGGGGACCGACTCGCCGTCGTGGTGCACGGTGACGCCCTGCTCGAACCGCGCCGCGCCGAGCAGCAGGCCGGAGACGAACTGCGAGGAGCCGGACGCGTCGATGGTGACCGCGCCGCCGGCCACCGCGCCGCGGCCGCGGACCGTGAACGGGAGTGCGTCGCCGTCGATCTCGACGCCCAGGCCGCGCAGGCCGTCGAGGATGGTGCTCAACGGTCGGCTGCGCGCCTGCTCGTCGCCGTCGAAGGCCACCACGCCGTCGGCCAGCGCCGCGACCGGGGGCAGGAACCGCATCACCGTGCCCGCGAGCCCGCAGTCGACGGTAGCCGCACCCATCGGTCCGGGCGTCACCCGCAGCGTGGTGGCGGCGCCGGACTCCTCGATGCCCACGCCGAGGGCGCGCAGCGCGTCGATCATCAGGTCGGTGTCACGGCTGCGCAGTGCGCCGGTGACGGTGGACGGGCCGTCGGCGAGCGCGGCCAGGATCAGCGCGCGGTTGGTGATCGACTTCGAGCCCGGCAGCGTCACGGACGCGTGCACGGGCGATTCGGCGACGGGTGCTCTCCACAGGCTCACGCGCTCCATCTTCCCGCATCGCCGCCCGGGACGTGTCGGTGGTGCGGCACCTGTCGGTGGTCGGGCACACAATGGGGTGGGAACAGTCGCGGGCGAGGGAGCGTGGGCATGTGCGGTAGGTATGCAACGACGGTGGACCCGGCCCTGCTGGCGGTCGAGTTGGATGCGATCGACGAGACCGTGAGCGGGGGCCGTGAGCCCACCGAGACCTACAACGCGGCGAACTACAACGTGGCGCCGACGGACCCCGTCCTCGCGGTGGTGAGCAGGCACTCGCACGAGCACCCGCACGACGCCCCGACCCGGCGGATCCGGCGGATGCGCTGGGGGCTGGTGCCGCCGTGGACCAAGGCCGAGGAGCCGGGCACCGGCGGCGCCCCGGGGCGCCGCCCGGCGCGGTCGGCGCCGCTGATCAACGCCCGCGCGGACACCGCGGCGAGCAAGCCTGCGTTCCGGGCCGCGCTGCGGAGCACACGCTGCCTGGTACCGATGGACGGCTGGTACGAGTGGATCACCGAGCCGGCTGGAGCCGGGCCGTCGGGTCCTGGGCGGTCGGGGAAGGTCACGAAGGTCCCGTACTTCATGACCCCGGTCGACGGGTCCCGGCTGTTCGCGGCCGGGCTGTGGTCCGTCTGGCATCCCCCCGGACCCGGCGGCGGGGACGAACCTCCGCTGCTCAGCTGCACGATCCTGACCACCGATTCGGTGGGGGAGTTGCAGCGCGTGCACGACCGGATGCCGCTGGTGCTCGGCGCCGGGCAGTGGGACCGCTGGCTCGACCCGGACTCGGAGCCGGACGCGGAGCTGCTCGCGGGGCCGTCCGCCGCCGAGGTGGCCGGCATCGAGATCCGGCGCGTCTCGCAGCGGGTGAACAGCGTCGCCAACGACGGACCGGACCTGATCGCCCCCGCCGGACCGGTGGGACCGGCGGTGGGCGAGCAGATCAGCCTGCTGTGACCTCGGAGCAGATCAGCCCGCTGTGACCTTGGCGGCGGTGAGCCCGCTGACCTCGGCCAGCAGCTCGAGGGAGCGCAACCAGGCGTCGCGGTCGGGCGCCGAGGACACCACCATCAGTTCGTCGGCGTCGGCCGTCTCGGTGAACCGGTCGAGGTAGTCCCGAACCTGGTCGGGCGTCCCGACTGCGGAGTACCGGGCCATCTGCAGCACCTGCTGACCGGCGGGCGCCTCCAGGATCATGTCGGCCTCCTCCGGGGTGAACCGTCGGCCGCGGCCCAGCAGCAGGCTCACGCGCTTGCGCTTGGCGTCGAGGAACAGCGACTGGGCCTGCTCCTCGTCGTCGGCTGCGATCACGTTGACCCCGGCGATCACGTGTGGCTCGGCCAGTTGCGCCGACGGCTGGAACTCGCGCCGGTAGATCGCCACCGCGTCGCGCAGGGCATTGGGCGCGAAGTGGGAGGCAAACGCGTACGGCAGGCCCAGTGCCGCGGCCAGCTTGGCCCCGAACAGCGACGACCCGAGGATGTACAGCGGCACATTCGTACCCTTGCCCGGCGTCGCCTCGATGCCCGGGATCCGGGACGGTCCGGTGAGGTAGCCCTGCAGTTCGAGCACGTCCTGCGGGAACGACTTGGCGGAGCTGGGGTCGCGGCGCAGCGCCCGCATGGTCTGCTGGTCGCTGCCCGGGGCGCGGCCGAGGCCCAGGTCGATCCGCCCGGGGTGCAGCGACTCGAGGGTGCCGAACTGCTCGGCGATGGTCAGCGGGGCGTGGTTGGGCAGCATGATGCCGCCGGCGCCCAGCCGGATCCGTTCGGTGTTCGCGGCGACGTGCGCGATCAGCACGCTGGTCGCCGAGGAGGCGATGGACCGCATGTTGTGGTGCTCGGCGTACCAGATCCGGTCGTAGCCCCAGCGCTCCGCGTGCTGCGCCATCTGCACGCTGTGGCGGAAGCTCTCGCCTGCGGTCTCGCCCTCGTCGATGTGCGCGAGATCGAGGATGGAGAGGGGGACACTCACGTGGGTACCGACTTTCGTTTGTGGAGAGTTCGTTGCGTGGTGCAACGGTGGCGGGCGCGGCGGGTATTCCGGCTCAGCCCGCGGTGATCGGTGCCAGCACCGCCCCGGTGAGGCGGACCAGGTCGGCCGGGTCCAGGTCGATCTCGAGTCCGCGCCGGCCGGCGCTGCAGAGCACCCGGTCCCAGTCGACGGCCGAGGAGTCGACGACCGTCGCCAGCCGCTTGCGCTGACCGAGCGGCGAGATGCCGCCGAGCACGTAGCCGGTGGACCGCTGTGCGTCCGCCTGGTCGGCCATCACCGCCTTGCCGGCGCCCAGCGCGGCCGCGGCGGCCTTGAGCGAGAGCTTCGCGGGGACCGGCAGCACCGCGACGGCCAGCGCGCCGTCGGAGGTCTTGACCACCAGTGTCTTGAAGATCTGGCCGGGCTGCAGGCCGAGCTGGCCGGCCAGCGCGTCCACCGCCTCGGTGCCGTACGAGGCGCTGGACGGGTCGTGCTGGTAGCTGTGCACCCGGAAGTCGACCTTCGCCTTCGTCAGTGCCTGCGTCGCGGGGGTTGAGGAGCCTGCCATGGGGCCAGCTTAGGTTCGCCGGGAACACGGGATGTGGGGGAGGCGTTGCACCCGACAAGTGGCGTCACCGAGCTGGCGAGGTCACCACGACGGGATTCCACCGAACGAAGGAGTGCACGTGCCGGTGCTGTGCGAGGAGCGGCCCACGGACAGACGGGTCGCCGCGGTAGCCTTGATCTCTACCCCGATGGAAGGGATCAGCGTGCCTGACGACCGGCCAGAACCAGTTCTCGACGCACGCCCGGAGGACGAGTCGAGTGAGCAGCTGACCGCGCGCTTCGAGCGCGACGCGCTGCCGATGCTGGACCAGCTCTACGGTGCGGCGCTCCGGATGACGCGTAACCCGGCCGACGCGGAGGACCTGGTCCAGGAGACCTTCATCAAGGCCTACTCCGCGTTCCGCTCGTTCAAGGCGGGCACGAACCTCAAGGCCTGGCTGTACCGCATCCTCACCAACACCTACATCAACTCCTACCGCAAGAAGCAGCGGCAGCCGGCGCAGTACCCGACGGACGAGATCACCGACTGGCAGCTCGCCGCGACGGCCGAGCACACCTCGACCGGGCTGAGGTCCGCGGAGGTGGAGGCGCTGGACCTGCTGCCCGACGACGACATCAAGGCCGCGCTGCAGGAGTTGCCGGAGGAGTTCCGGATGGCGGTGTACTACGCCGACGTCGAGGGCTTCCCGTACAAGGAGATCGCCGAGATCATGGGCACGCCGATCGGCACCGTGATGTCGCGCCTGCACCGGGGGCGCAAGCAACTGCGCGGACTGCTCGCCGACGTGGCGCGCGAACGTGGATTCAACCGGAGCGGCGCCGCGGCGCCGACCGAAGACCAGGAGCAGGAGGCGACCCGGTGAGCGAGCAGGACGAATTCGAGCAGCTGGACTGCTCCGCGGTGATCGCGGACGTGTGGCTGATGCTCGACAACGAGTGTGACCACGCCACCCGCGCCCGGCTGCAACGGCACATCGAGGACTGCGGTTCCTGCCTGGCCGCCTACGGCATCGAGGAGAAGGTGAAGTCACTGGTCAACCGCAAGTGCGGCGGCGACCACGCCCCGGACGGGCTGCGCGAGCGGCTGCGGATCCAGCTGCGTCAGACCACGATCGTCACCTGGGTCGATCCGGGACAGTAGACAGACGACGCCGTGCGTCGAGGTCCGCCCGGATGTCCCCGGCGGACCTCGACGGGGTGGGTGGGCTCAGCTCCCGAAGAACAGTTCGGCGGAGCCCGCGGGGCTACCGGGGAGCTGGCAGGCGAGTGCGCAGGTCACGGTGACGCCCGTCGGGGACCATTTGAGGGGCTCGAGGCCGTCGGCTTGGACCCACAGCGAGGCCTTGATGTTCGACGGGGATGCGTTACCAGCCCAGTCGCAGCCCACGGCGAATCCTCCTCTTGCGTTCCTGAATTCACGGACGGTGTCGTACGTGACGGTTGTTCCTGCTGCAGGGTCGACGGTCCATGACCCGGCCGCCGGGTACTCGCCGTCGTCATATGGCATTGACTCGGTCACCCGCTCACCCGAATCGTTCGTGTACGTCACGGTTCCGGACTTGGCCGTCGTCCACGTGTTGTAGCAGCCCTTCAGATCCCAGATGGATTCGTCGATCCCGGTAACCTGGCGTGCCGGGCCGTCGGTTGCGGAGACTGTGGTGCGGTAGTGGACCTCATCGCCGATGAATCCGACGTTGCTGCCGATGATTTCGTGGGTGACGGTGAGGTTGTCGTGGGTTGTCGTCGCGCGTGTGGTGTCCGCCGCAGACCCTGCGTCGGCGGACTGGGCGGCGGCGATGCCGGTGACGCCGGCGGCGAGCAGTGCGGTGGCCGCGGCGGTGACGGCGAGGCGGGCGACGGTACGTCGGCGGGTGTGGGGCACTGGTTCTCCTGGGTGAGTGGTTGTCCGTGGACTGTCGGGAGCTGGGTGCCGGCGATCTGGCGAATTGACGGATTCGCCGTGGCCCAGGTGAGGGGATTGAGGCCGTCTCGAGTGTGGCTGCGCCACCCGCGCCCGGCTGCAGCGGCGCATCGAGGACTGCGGTTCCTGCGTGGCCGCCTACGGCATCGAGGTCGGGCGGGTTCAGCTCCCGAAGAACAGTTCGGCGGAGCCTGCGGGGCTGGGGAACTGGCAGTTGAGTGCGCAGGTCACGGTGACGCCCGTCGGGTACCATTCGAGGGGCTCGAGGCCGTCGGCTCGGACCGTCAGCGAGGCCTTGATGTTCGACGCGGGTACATTCCCGCTGCAACCCACGGAGGGTCCTCCGCGGGGGTTGACGAATTCACGGACGGTGTCGTACGTGACGGTTGTTCCCGCCGCAGGGTCGACGGTCCACGACCCGACCGCCCGGTAACCGCCGGTGCTAGGCATTGGCTCGGTCACCCGCTCACCCGAATCGTTTGTGTACGTCACGGTTCCGGACTTTGCCGTCGTCCAGTGTTTGCCGCAGCCCGGCGCATTGTCCCTGAGGTATTCGTCGATCAAGGTGACCTGGCGTGCCGGGCCGTCGGTTGCGGCGACTGTGGTGCGGTAGTGGACCTCGTTGCCGACGTATCCGACGCTGCTGCCGATGATTTCGTGGGTGACGGTGAGGTTGTCGTGGGTTGTCGTCGCGCGCGTGATGTCCGCGACCGCCCCTGTGTCGGCGGACTGGGCGGCGGCGATGCCGGTGATGCCGGCGGCGAGCAGTGCGGTGGCCGCGGCGGTGATGGCGAGGCGGGCGACGGTGCGTCGGCGGGTGTGGGGCACTGGTTCTCCTGGGTTAGTGGTTGTCCGTGGACGCGGGAGCCGGTGCCTGCGACACGGAAACATACCGATTGGTCTCTCGGCTCTGGCGCGGAACGGTAGCCCGTTTGCGATGGCCGGGCTGGCGAATTGACGGATTCGCCGTGGCCCAGGTGAGGGGGTCGAGGCCGTCTCGCGGAGGTGTGGCTGATGCTCGACGACGAGTGTGGCCACGCCACCGGCGTCCGGCTGCAACGGCGCATCGAGGACTGCGGTTCCTGCCTGGCCGCCTACGGCATCGAGGAGAAGGTGAAGTCGCTGGTCTCCTCGAGCAAGTGCGGCGGCGACCTCATCTGGGGGCGGGGGTCAGCTCTGCGAGGTGAGCGCCTCGAAGGGGACCAGGATCGGGGCGAGCGGCCAGAGGCCAGAGCAGTCCAGGATGCAGGCGGCCTGCACCCCCGTCGGGTTCCAGTCGAGGGTGCCAAGGCCGGTGGCGTCGACGGTCACCGAACTGTTCACGGCCTCCAAGTCGACGCACGGGCCGGGGCAGGGCGTCGTGGGACCGAGGCCCACCTGCGGGGTGGTCCACGTGTAGGTGGTCTCGTGGACGACGGTGGCGCCGGTGGCGGCGTCGACCGGCCACGAACCGGTGACGGTGCCGATGCCGGACGGAACCAGGTCGTCGGTGACCCGCGCACCCGTCGCGTCGGTGTAGGTGAGCTTTCCCGAGACCTCGGTGAGCAGCGTGCCGGTGTGCGGCTTCTCGACTAGCTCCTTGATGCGGGTGACGGTGCGCGCGGGGCCGTCGACGGCGGAGACCGTGGTGCGGAAGGTGAGGGTCTCGCCGGCGTGCCCGGTGTTCTTGCCGACGATCTCGCGGGTGACGGAGAGGTTGCCGTGGGCCTTGGTCGCGGTGGTGGTGAGGTCGGGGTTGTTCACCGTGGAGCCGAGGCCGTTGAGCAGGTCCGCCGATCCGGCGGCGCCGGCGACCCCGGTACCGGTGAGGAGCAGGACGGCGGCCGTCGCCGCGGCGGCGGCGAGGCGGGGGAGGGTGGCGAGGGGCATGCGGCGTTCTCCGATTCGGGTTGAGTGCCGTGGTCGAGCGCGGGCGGCCAGCAGTTCCGTGCGGAGCGCGATGAGGACAGGCGAATCGTTCCAGCTGGACCGCGACTGTGCGCGGATCAGCGTATGGGAGCGGCGACCGATCGGTGACGAAACGTGGAAATTGTTCTGTTAAACGGTGATTCGCCGTGCGTAGTGCCGCGGCGCCAAGTGGTCGGTGTGATGCGGCTACGCCCGGACGGACTGCGCGGGCGCTTGCGGATCCAGCTGTGCACCACCACGAGCATCACCAGGATCGACCCCGGCCAGTAGGGGGACGCATGACGAGGGCCGCCCGGGAAGTTGTCTCGGGCGGCCCTCGGTTCGTCATTCGGCTATGAGCCCACACTTTCGAGTAGGTCGAGGATGTACATCAAGGCCGGCGCCAGTGGGGTCACAACGGCTTTGAGGGCTTCCGTTTCGGCTGCCGTGGATCCGGACGGCGGGCACAGATCACCACCGCACACGTCCGTGACGGGCAGGCCGGCTGCGGCGGTGCCGGTTCCTGCGACGATGCCGCCGGTGAGCAGTGCGGTGGCCGCGAGGACCGACGCGAGACGTCGGACCGCGGGGCGGGTCGGTGAGGACATGGGTCTCCGTTCTCAGGCGAATTCGGGATGCGGGCGGGGCGGGGAGGGTGATCGCCCGGCCATGCTGTGGCCATCGTATGGATGGCCGGCGTGCCCTGTCGGTAAATGTGAAAACTGTTGTGTCTAATGATATTTTGCCGATCAGGAGCCGGATGCAGGGCGGGGTGTCGACTGAGAACCATGACCATCATCGTCATGGTCGCGACCGATCCGGGCGCCTTGCTCCGCATCGACGACGAGGGCCGCCCGGGAAGCTGTCTCGGGCGGCCCGCGTTCGTCATTCGGCTAGTGAGCCTGTGTTATTGAAAACGGATTTGTAGACAGACAGCAACGGCACCAGCACCGGGTTGAGAACGGCTGAAATTGCCAGTTCCGCGGATCCGGGTGGCCGTTCGGGGCCGCAGCCGGGACCGCCGCACACGTCCGTGACGGGCAGGCTGGCTGCGGCGGTGCCGGTTCCTGCGACGATGCCGCCGGTGAGCAGTGCGGTGGCCGCGAGGGCAGACGCGAGACGTCGGACCGCGGGGCGGGTCGGTGAGGACATGGGTCTCCGTTCCTAGGGCGAATTCGGGATGCAAGCCGGGGCGGGAGATTGATCCTCCGGCCATGCTGTGGCCATCGTATGGATGACCGTCCTGCCTGGACGGCAATTGTGAAAACTGTTGTGTCTAATGGTATTTAGACGACAGAAGCCGGAGCTGGCTGGGTCAGCTCTCGAACGGGCCCCTGTGGAGGCTGCCGAAGGAGGTGGTCATCAGGGGTCAGTCCAGGGCGCCCAGCCCGGTGAGGTCGATACCGACGCCGGTGTAGGTCACCCCGTCCTCCATGGAGGGCCTGCCGCGGAAATCGTTCCACTGGTAGGTGATCTCGAAGACCACGGTGGCGCCGGTTTCGGCGGAGACAGGCCAGCCGGCGCTCGACACCTGCATTCCCCCGGGGTCGGTTCGCCCGGCGCCGTCGTATGTCGCGGGCACACGGATCGGGGTGACCGCCTCGGTGGTCCGAGTGCCGTCCGCGCCGGTGTAGGTGAGCTTCGCCGTGTCCGGGACGTAGAACATGAGCTGCTCGCGTTCGATGATTCTGGCGACCTGCCGGGCCGGCCCTGCCGTAGCGGAGATCGTCGTCCTGAAGGTGATCTTGTCGCCCGCGTAGCCCGAGTTGGGGCCGATGACCTCCCGGGTTACCGATACGTTCTCCGCGGTGCGTGTCGCGGTGCGTGTCGCGGTGGGGATCAGGCCGGGATGATTCGGGACGCCGAGGCCGAAGTCCGAGGAGCCGAAGTCCGAGGAGCCGATGGCGCCCGCGGTGCCGGCGCCGGCGCGCAGGCCGGAGGCGAGCAGACCAGTGGCGGCCGAGGCTGTGACGAGGCGGCGGGCCGTCGGGCGGGTGAGCAGGGGCGGGCGGGGCATCGGCTCTCCTGTCGGCAGCGGAAGGACGTGGGGTTCCGGTCGGGCTGAGGAGTGGAAGGCGTGGGCACAAACAGACCGCCTGGTCCACACCGGCCGTGTGCGCATCATCCTGTGGACGGATTTCCGACGTGGTGGACGAATGGAGGAATCGCGCGGCCGCACGACCGGCCGGTTGTCGGGGTGTGCTCTCGACCGTCGGTCAGGAAACCGCCCGTTCGGCAGACACAACGAGGGCCGGGGCATGCAGCGGTGCCCCGGCCCTCGTGCATCGCATCCTCGGGACACTTCGTCCGGCCGCGGCGAGGCGGTGGAGCAGTTGCGAGAGGCGGTCCGCCCTGAATGAATGAGGCAGCGCCCTACCGTTCAATCTTGTTGTGGATCATGGCATTTCAATGCCCAGTGGTTCAGCTGCCGGACCGTTGGCCGATGAACTCGAATGCGTCGAACAGCCGCGACACGCAGTACTGCTCGCAACCGGCGAGGGCGCCCATCGTGGTCCAGCCGACGGTGCCGAGTCCGGTGACGTCGAGGGCGACGCCGGTGTCGAGTCGCGTGGTGGGGAACATCGTGAGGTTGACGACGTTGTTGTCGGTCCATCGGTAGGTGATCTCGTAGACCAGTGTGGCGCCGGACTCGGAGGAGATCGGCCAACCGGGACCCGAGGCCGCCAGGGAGTCGAGACCGTTTGCCGAGGTGGTCCTGATCGGGGTGACGGTCTCGGTCGTCCGGGTGCCGTCRGCGGCGGTGTAGGTGACCTTCGCGCTGTCGGGGACGTAGACCTGGAAGCGGCTGGGCAGATCGGCTATCCGGGTGACCAGACGGTCCGGTGCCGCCGTCGCGGCGACGGTGGTGCGGTAGGTCACGGTGTCGCCGGGCAGGCCCGTGTTGTCGCCGATCACTTCCCGGGTGGCGGAGACGTTCTCGACCGTGCGGGTGGCTGTGCGGGGAAGGTCGGGATTGTTGCTCGAGGACCCGGTGGCAGCCACCAGGTCGGTGGATCCGGCCGTCAGGTCGGAGGATCCGGCGGTGAGGTCGGAGGATCCGGTGGCCTCGCCGAGAAGGATCGCAGACCCGGTGGCCCCCGAGGTGCCGGCGCCGGCGGCGAGTCCACCGGCGAGCAGCGCGGCGGTGGCCACCGCCGCGGTGAGGCGGCGCAGGCCGGGGCGGACCATAGCTGTTGACGAGAGGGGCACGGGTCTCCAATCGAGGGCAGGTGACGCGGGATCCGCGCCGAGGTTCCTCGGAATCGCATGCCCCCGAACATGTTCGGGACATCCTATGGACGATGGTCAAGCCTTGGTGGCAGAACGAACGAACGGGATCTCGAAGGGCGGACTATGTGCGGGCCCCTCAGCGCTCGGATACGCCAGAAGGCCGGGGCACCTTGCGGTGCCCCGGCCTTCTGGGTGTTGCTACCTACGACGCGTCAGGCGTTGGGACGCTTGCCGTGGTTGGCCTTGTTGCCCTTACGGCTGCGCTTCTTGCGACCACGCTTACCCATGGTTGTCTCCTTCCCTCAGATCTCGCTCCGGGACATTCTCCCACGTGTGGTTGGCTGTACTTCACTGACGGTCGATACAAGCGAGGTGCTCGATGGCGGAAGATGTGCGTGCGGAGATGGTTTCCACCGTCTACCAGGTCGTTGTCGCCGAAGGCGACGAGGTGAAGGAGGGTGACACTCTCGTGATCCTGGAGTCGATGAAGATGGAGATTCCGGTGCTCGCGGAGGTGCCGGGCACGGTCACCTCGCTCGGCGTGACGGTGGGCGACGTGATCCAGCAGGGCGACCTGATCGCCGTCATCTCCTGACCCGACGCGCACTCGACGATGTCTACTCTCAGTGACCTGCTGGCCGAGCACACCGACCTGCCCGGCGAGGCGGTGGACCACCTGCAGCGGGTGGTAGGGGAGTGGCAACTGCTGGCCGACCTTTCCTTCGCAGACGTATTGCTCTGGGTCGCCACCGACCGGGACGACCCGGACGCGCCCGGCGTGGGTGAGGTGGTGTGCGTCGCGCAGTGCCGGCCGACCACCGCGCCGACCGCCTTCGCGGAGGACGCCGTCGGTTCGGTGGTCTCGGACGACGAGCACCCACACGTGCGCAAGGCCTTCGAGGAGTGGCGGATCGTCCGCGTCGACGACGACCCCGCCGCGGAGGGGACCCCGGTTCGCCGCGAGGCCGTGCCGGTCCGCTGCGCCGGCGAGGTCATCGCCGTCCTGAGCCGCGACACCAACCCCACTCAGAAGCGGCAGTCCAGCCCGCTCGAGGTCGCCTACCTCGACTGCGCGGGGGAACTGTGCCAGATGATCAGCGAGGGCACGTTCCCGACGCCCGAGGAGCACAGCGAGATCCTGTCGAGTCCGCGGGCGGGTGACGGGTTCATCCGGCTCGACACCGACGGGACGGTCATCTACGCCAGCCCGAACGCGCTGTCCGCGTACCACCGGATGGGGCTGACCACGACGAGCCTCAAGAGCCGCGACCTGCCGGCGGTGATGCGGACGCTGATCACCGACCCGTTCGACGCCCAGTACATCGCCGACGACATCCGCGGCGCGCTCGAGGGCAAGGCCGGCAAGCGGATGGAGGTGGAGGCGCGGGGCGCCACCGTGTTGCTGCGCACCCTGGTGCTGCGCCCGGGCGGGCAGCCGTCGGGTGCGGTGGTGCTGATCCGCGACGTCACGGAGGTCAAGCGCCGGGACCGGGCGTTGCTGAGCAAGGACGCCACCATCCGCGAGATCCACCACCGGGTGAAGAACAACCTGCAGACGGTGGCGGCGCTGCTGCGGCTGCAGGCCAGGCGCACCAACAACGAGGAGGCCCGTCAGGCACTGAGCGAGTCGGTCCGCAGGGTCAGTTCGATCGCGCTGGTGCACGACACGCTGTCGATGTCGGTCGACGAGGAGGTCAACCTCGACGAGGTCGTCGACCGGCTCACCCCGATCATGGCCGACGTCGCGGTGGTGGGGAGCCCCGTGCAGATCCGACGGGAGGGCAGCTTCGGCGTCTTCCCGGCCGAGCGGGCCACCCCGCTGGTGATGGTGCTGACGGAACTGGTCCAGAACGCCATCGAGCACGCCTTCGACCCGGGGGTGCCCGGGACGGTGACGATGATCGTGCGGCGTTCGGCCCGCTGGCTGGACGTGGTCATCCACGACGACGGGAAGGGCCTGCCGCCGGGGTTCAGCCTGGAAGGCTCCGACCGGCTGGGGCTGCAGATCGTCCGCACCCTGGTGTCGGCGGAACTGGGTGGATCGGTGGGCCTGGAACCGGCCGAGGGCAGCGGCACGGACGCGTCGCTGCGGGTGCCGTTGGGTCGACGCGCCGGCCGGTCCTGAGCGAGCGGCCCCGGCCGAGGAACGGCGACGGCTGAGCCACCCGGACGGCAGGTCCCCGGAGACGACTTAGGCCCGGCACCACCAGGTGCCGGGCCCATTCGTATACTGCTGGTCAGACCGCGCTGCGTGCCCGGGTGCGCGCGTTGCGACGCTTGAGGGCGCGACGCTCGTCCTCGCCCATGCCGCCCCAGACGCCCGCGTCCTGGCCGGACTCGAGGGCCCAGGACAGGCAGTCGGCGGTCACGGGGCAGCGGTTGCACACCAGCTTGGCGTCCGCGATCTGCGCGATGGCCGGGCCACTGTTTCCCACGGGGAAGAACAGTTCCGGGTCCTCGTCGCGACAGATTGCATTGTGGCGCCAGTCCATGGCTCTGCTCCTTTACACGGGTGCGTTCGGCACCGCTTCGTTTCGTATCGCATCGTTCATGCGCTCGGTGGACATTGTTTCCACGCTGTTGCTTGTGAATGCTTTCACGAACACGCTGGAAGTCAATAGAATTTGACCACTCCGTGGGGTAACTCACTCTACGTTTGCCGCAGCTGTGGTGTGCGTTACTTTCTACCCCGCGCGAGGCGGTAATGCACTAGTAGCGTAGAATTTCCTTTGAACTTTGTCCGGCCGGACGGTCCGTCAGGCCCGGCTGGGCGCAATCTCGTCACGCTCGGCTGGGGGCAATGACCGTCAGGGCGTCCGGCACCGAGACGAACTCCACTTCGCTGCGCATCCCGATGAAGTCGCCGTCCATCTGCAGGCCGATCGGCGCGGTCGCGACGATTCGTACCCGGGGCACGTTGTCGGTCCGAAAAAGCTTGCGGGACTTCGGTTGTGAGCCCGGGGTCAGCATCTGCCGGATCAGTCGCAGGGTGGTCGTGACGCTCGTCGTCCGCATCGCGAAGACGCCGAGACCGGTCTCGAACGCGGTCTCCGGGTTGACCCGGACCGGCCGCGCATTCAGGTAAGTCCAGGGACTCGAATTGGACACGAAGGCGTAGTGCACGCCGTCGACCGGTTCGTGCCCCGGGGTGTGCACCGTCAACGTCGGCTCGAGCCGGCGGTTGCGCAGGAAGGCGCGGAGGGCGGTGCGGACATACCGGCCCGGCGTCGCCGTGTGCCCATTGGCGCGGCTCGCGTCGATGGCCTCGCACACCTGCGCGTCGAATCCCATTCCGGCATTGAAGGTGAACCAGCGGCCGTCACAGTGGCCGAGCCCGACGCGTCGACGCTCCCGCAGTTCGAGCAGTTCGATCAGCTGGTTCGTCGCGACCACCGGGTCGGCGTCGATGCCGAGGGAACGGGCGAACACATTCGCGGACCCGCCCGGCACGACGGCGACCAGCGGCGTCGGCCCGAAGGTCACCGCGCTCATGGTGTCGGGTTCCGGTGCGCCGAGAAGGCCGTTGATCACCTCGTTCACGGTCCCGTCGCCGCCGTGCACGATGATCAGCCGGACGCCCTCGAGGGATGCCCGCCGCGCGAGCTCCGCGGCGTGACCGCGATGTGTGGTCGTCACCACCCGGACCTCGACCCGGCTCGACAGCGCATGCGCGAGCAGGTCGCGGGCCGCGGGAGTGGTGGAAGTCGCATTGGGGTTGACGATCAGCAGCGCACGCACGGGTAGCAACCCTAGCCCGGCTAGGCTGGCCGCGTGTCCGAGCAACCGTCGTCCGTCTCACCCGTCCTGCCGAACACCGTCCGTTGGGCGGGTGTGCTGGTGACCCTGGAGGGGGTCGTCGCGCTGGTACTGGCCGCGATCCTGGTCGTGCGCGGCCTGCAGGGACACGACCAGAGCATCGCCAGCAGCTACGGCACCGCCGCCTGGGCGGGCATCCTCGGCGGTGGCGTGACCGCCGGCGGCATCGCGCTGCTGCGGGGGCACCGCTGGGGTCGCTCCCTCGCCGTGCTCGCCCAGCTGCTGCTGCTGCCGGTGGTGTGGTCGCTGATGACCGGCTCCGGCCAGCCGGTCTACGGCACCCTGCTGGGCCTCGTGGTGGTGCCCGCACTGCTGCTGTTGTTCAGCGGCCCGACCAGCCGCTGGATGGCCGCGGCGTACGGGGTCGACGAGGAGTTCGGAGAGAAGGACGCCGACTAGCGTCCGCCGAGCGCCGCGAGCGGGGCGCCGGAGAGCCGGTAGGTGGTCCACTCGTCCTGCGGCTGCGCGCCGAGCGAGTCGTAGAACTCGATCGACGGCGTGTTCCACTTCAGCACCGCCCAGCTCATCCGCGAGTAGCCGCGGTCCACGCACTCGCGCGCCAGGGCCGTCAGCAGCGCCTTGCCGTGCCCGGCGCCGCGGAACTCGGGCAGCACGAACAGGTCCTCGAGGTAGATCCCGTGCACGCCGTCCCAGGTGGAGAAGTTCAGGAACCACAGCGCCAGGCCGACCACCCTGCCCGACTCCTCGGCGACGTGGCAGAACGCCGCGGGCGTGTCGCCGAACAGCGCCGTGGCGATCTGCTCCTCGGTGACCGTGCACTCGTGCCGGGCCTTCTCGTACTCGGCGAGGTCGTAGATCAGGCCGGTCACGGCCGTGACGTCGTCGGGGGTGGCCCGCCGGATCATGTGTTGCCTGCTTTCTTCTCGGGTGGCCGGTTTCTGTTCGGTTGCCGGGTCAGGTGAGGTTGTGGGAGACGACCTGCTGGACGCCGTGTTCGAAACCGAGCACGGAGACCGCGCCGGGGAACATGCCGAACCGGTTGCCGGCCGCGACCGGCAGGCCCGCCCAGCGCGCCAGCAGGGCGCGGGAGAAGTGGCCGTGCCCGACCAGGACCACGTCCCGGTCGTCGAGTCGTGAGAGCGCGATGGCCAGCACCATGTCGGCCCGGGCAGCCACGGTGTCGGCGGGCTCGCCGCCCGGGCACGGGTGGGTCCAGACGGTCCACTGCGGGACCTGCTCGCGGATCTGCGGCGTCGTCAGGCCCTCGTACTGCCCGTAGTCCCACTCGGCCAGCGCGTCCCACTCGCGGGCGTCGAGACCGGCGAGTTCCGCCGTCCGTACGGACCGCTGCCGGGGGCTGGAGAGCACCAGCGGGTCACGCAGGCCGAGCGCGGCCACCCGCGCCCCCGCGCGCCGGGCCTGCTCCTGGCCGGCGGTGGTCATCGGGACGTCGGTGCGGCCGGTGTGGCGGCCGGTGCGCGACCACTCCGTCTCGCCGTGYCGGAGCAGGACGATGCGGGGCTCGGCGACGGTCATGGACTCGATGATGCCAGGGCCGTGAGGTGCCAGCGCTCGCCACCCGGCGTGAATTGCGCAAAGATCACAGCCGTGACAACTGTGCTCGCTGTGGCGAATCAAAAGGGTGGGGTCGCCAAGACGACCACGGTGGCGTCTCTGGGGGCGGCTTTGGCCGCGCTCGGACGCAAGGTCTTGGTGGTCGACCTCGACCCGCAGGGCTGCCTGACCTTCTCGTTGGGGCACAACCCCGACCGGTTGGAGTCGTCGGTGCACGACGTGCTGACCGGCGAGGTGTCCCTGCGTGAGGTGATCCTGCCGACCTCCGAAGGGCTGTCGCTGGCGCCCGCGACCATCGACCTGGCCGGCGCGGAGGCGGTGCTGCTGATGCGCCCGGGGCGGGAGTTCGCGCTCAAGCGCGCCATCGCGACGCTGGACGGCGATTTCGACACCGTGCTGATCGACTGCCCGCCGTCCCTCGGCGTGCTCACCCTCAACGGCCTGACCGCGGCGGACGCCGTGCTGGTGCCGTTGCAGTGCGAGACGCTGGCGCACCGCGGCGTCGGACAGCTGCTGCGGACGGTCAGTGAGGTCCAGCAGATCACCAACCCGAACCTGCAGCTGCTCGGTGCCCTGCCGACCCTGTACGACGCGCGCACCACCCACAGCCGGGACGTGCTCTCCGACGTCGCGGACCGCTACGAGCTGCCGGTCCTGGCGCCGCCGATCCCACGGACCGTGAAGTTCGCGGAGGCGACGGCCTCCGGGGCGACGGTACTGGCCGGCCGAAAGTCCAAGGGGGCGCAGGCTTATCGCGAGTTGGCCCGGCAGTTGACGGCACACTGGGACACGGGCGCGGCGCTGGAGACGTTCAACCCGGCGGGCTAGCCGGCAATCCGGCTCAGCTCAGTTCAGCTCTGCTCAGTGCAGCGCGACGACCTCGTCGCCGCGCTGCTCGAGGAGCATCGACCCGAGCGCGGCGGACCCGATCGGTTCGCCCGCGCCGGTGGGTGCGGGCGAGCGGTCCACCGGGATGCGGTGGATCTGGGCGCCGGTGGCGGAGTCGAGCACGGCGACGGCGTCGGCCACCGGCACCAGGATCTGGCCGGCCATCGCGGTGCCGGGGCCGAGGGCTCCGTCGAACGTCCAGGTCGGCGTCAAATCTGTTGTGCGCAAAGCAATCACGCGTGAACCGGTCCACCATGTGAAGGTGGATCCAACCTTGACGGCCACAGCCGTGGGGGAGACCTCGCCGGCGACCGGGAACTGGTCCACGATCGCGCCGGTGCCGTCGTAGACCCCGATCCGTCCGCCGCTGCCGGGAGCCGAGGCCGGCCCCGGGGGCAGGTACAGCGCGGTGCGGTCGCCGGAGACCGCGATCACCCGGACGCCCTCGCCGGCGTCGTCGAGCAGGGTGGTGCCGTACTCCTCGGGCTCGGTGTTGTCCTTGGGGGCCGGGTTCTGCACGCTCAGCCGGGCCGCCGCCTCGTCCGGGCACCGCTCGACCACCGCGAGGCGGCCGCTGCTCGAGCCGGAGGAGAGGAGCTCGCACCCGGTGCGCGGCTGTGCCTTCGGGTTCACCGGCGCGTCCACCCGCCCGTACTCGAGGGTGCGGACCAGGTCGGAACGCCACACCTCCAGCCGGGTGGAGCCGCGGGCCGTCGCGTAGGTGCCGTCCTCGGAGAGCGTCACCACGTCGTCGGCTTCGCTGTTGCGCTGGGCCTCACGGGTTCCGGTCGAGCCGTCGAGTTGGGTGACCTGGCCGCAGCCGGACCGGTCCCGGTACACCGCGACGGCGGTGTTCCAGGCCCCGATCGCGCCGCACAGCGGCATGTCCCGCCGGTAGTGCCAGATCTCGTCGCCGGTCGCGCGGTCGCGCCCGGTGACGGTGCCGTCGTCGGCGGTGACGACGGCACCGCCCGCGACGATCGGGGCGGTGGTGGCGCCGCTGGGGGCGCGCCACGCCTCGGTCAGGGACTCGGGCACGGACAGTGCCGAGTCGGCCGGGGTGGCCGGCGTCCGCGCGGTGACCGAGGTGGTACCCCGGGCATCGCTACGGAGCCAGATCACCCCGGCCGCGAGCAGCACAACGAGCGCGATCGCGCCGGCGGCCAACAGGTCGACGCGGGTGCGCCGCTCGGGTGCGAGCATCGGCAGTCGGTTACTCCGAGGCTGCGACTGCGGTGGCCGCACCCGCCGCCGCGGCGGGCTTGCGGCGACGACGCCGACGCCGCGCGGGGGCGGTGCCGTCGCCGGACGGCGCGGTGGTGTCCGTGGCCGGAGCGTCGGAAACCGCTGCGGCAGCGTTGGTCTCGTCGGTGCTGCGTCCGCCGCGGGTGCGCTTGCGGGGGTGGGCGCGACGCGGCCGCTCCGACTTCTCGGCCGTCTCGGCGGAACGCGTCGCGGTCGAGCTGGTCTCGTCGGTGGACTCGGCCTCGGCGCGCTCGGCCTTCTGCCGGCGGACCGTGCCCTTCGCGCCTGCCGGGATGGCCAGGTCCGCGTACAGGTGCTCGGAGCTGGAGTACGTCTCGACGGGGTCCGGCATGCCCAGGTTGAGGGCCTTGTCGATCAGCTGCCAGCGGGGGATGTCGTCCCAGTCGACCAGGGTGACCGCGATGCCGGTGCGGCCCGCGCGGCCGGTGCGGCCGATCCGGTGCACGTAGGTCTTCTCGTCCTCGGGGCACTGGTAGTTGATGACGTGCGTGACGTCGTCGATGTCGATGCCGCGGGCGGCCACGTCGGTGGCGACCAGGACGTCGACCTTGCCGGTGCGGAAGCCCTTGAGCGCCTTCTCGCGGGCGACCTGGCCGAGGTCGCCGTGCACGGCGCCGACCGAGAAGCCACGCTCCGCGAGGTCGTCGGCGACCTTCTGCGCGGTCCGCTTGGTGCGGGTGAAGATCATGGTGGCGCCGCGGCCCTCGGCCTGCAGCACGCGGGCGACCATCTCGGCCTTGTCCAGCGCGTGCGCGCGGTAGACGTGCTGGGTGGTGCGGTCGTGCACGGCGGAGGACTCGGGCTCCTCGGCGCGGATGTGCGTCGGCTGCGTCAGGAAGGTGCGCGCGAGGGTGATGATCGGGCCTGGCATGGTGGCCGAGAACAGCATCGTCTGACGCTTGGTGGGGACCATGCCGAGGATCCGCTCGATGTCCGGCAGGAAGCCGAGGTCGAGCATCTCGTCGGCCTCGTCGAGCACCAGGACGCCGACCTTGCCCAGGATCAGGTGGCCCTGCTTGGCCAGGTCGAGCAGGCGGCCCGGGGTGCCGACGACGACGTCGACGCCCTTCTGGAGTGCGGCGATCTGGGTCTCGTACGGGCGTCCGCCGTAGATCGAGAGCACCTCGAGCTTGCGGTCACCGGCCGCGAGGTACTTGCTCGCGTTGACCAGGTCCTCGGTGACCTGGACGCACAGCTCGCGGGTCGGCACGATGATCAGCGCGCGGGGGGTGCCGTCGAGCGTCGCGGTCCCGGTGTCGCCGGTCGCGATGCGGTGCAGCAGCGGCACGCCGAAGCCGAAGGTCTTGCCCATGCCGGTGCGGGCCTGGCCGATCAGGTCGTCGCCGGCCAGCGCGAGCGGCAGCGTCAGTTCCTGGATCGCGAAGGTGCGGTCGATGCCGATCTCGGCGAGGGCCCGGACGATCTCGTCCCGGACGCCGAGTTCGGCGAAGGTGGGGGCAATGTGCGTCTCGTCGAGCTGGGCGGACAACGTTGTTTCGGTCGCGTCGTCTTCGTGGTCGATAGTGATCTTGCTCAGGGGTCTGGCCTTCCTCGTTGGCACGCGCGCACGAGCTTGGGGGCCAGGCCGGGTGTCGGCCGATGTCGGTGCCCTCGTCCGTGAGTCGCGCTTCCTGCTGCCAGCGGGGAGATCACGGGGATCTCGGCGCGGCGCGGGAAGGGACCTCGAGATCAGGTGCGCGCACATTATCTGCGGGCCGCCGGTGAGAACTCGTCGGCCCTGTTGTGGCGGGCAACGGGCGGCTGCCCGCGTCCATGGTAACTTGCGCCACTGCCGGATCGGGTGCATGCATGGCGAATGTCACCCGCGCGTCGGGTGGCCGCGCCGCGGAATCGGCGGGCAACCGTACGTCTAGGCTGTCCGCATGGGAGCCAATTCCTCGGATTCGTTGACGCCAGCCATCGCCGCCGATCACCCGGGAGTGGGCGAACTGTTCGCCGTTCTCGCGTACGGCGAGATCTCCGCCTTCTACCGCCTCGCGGAGGACGCGCGGATGTCCCCGACACTGCAGGGCCGGGTCGCGCTCGCCCGGATGGCGGGCGCGGAGATGCGGCACTTCGAGACGCTCGAGACGACGATCACCGCCCGCGGCCACGACGTGTACGAGGCGATGGCGCCGTTCGTCACGCCGCTCGACGACTTCCACTCCGCCACCCACCCGTCGACCTGGCTCGAAGCCCTGGTCAAGGCGCATGTCGGCGACGGGATCGCCGCCGACTTCTACCGCGAGATCGCGGACTCGCTGGACCCGTCGGTGGCCGACGTGGTGCGGGAGGTGCTGGCCGAGACCGGGCACTCGGAGTTCGTGGTGCACGAGGTGAGCGCGGCCGTCGCGTCGAGCACCCAGGTCAAGGACCGGCTGATGCTCTGGGGGCGGCGCCTGCTCGGCGAGGCGATCACCCAGGCGCAGTACGTGATGGCGCAGCGCGAGGCGTTGACGGAACTGGTGATCACCGCCAGCGGCGACCTCAACGGCATCGCGGCGCTGTTCGACCGCATGCAGGAACGGCACGCCGAACGGATGGCGGTCCTCGGACTGGTCTGACCCGCACGGCCGCGCGCTGTTCGCTCTCGGCACAGCGTGGACGCCGCGTCGGGCCCGGTCGCTGCACTAGCCTGGGCAGCGGTAGTGATGGCACGAGATTTCGGAGGTTGGCCGTGGAGGTCAAGATCGGCGTTTCTGACAGCCCGCGTGAGCTCAACGTGAACAGCAGCCAGACCTCGGAAGAGGTCGAGGCGCTGGTGGCCGCCGCGTTCAGTGGCGACTCGGCCGGGATGCTCGCGCTCACCGACGACAAGGGACGCAAGTTCCTGGTCCAGGCCAGCAAGGTGGCATACGTGGAGATCGGCCCGTCCGACATCCGCAAGGTCGGGTTCGCCTCGACCAGCTAGTCGCACCGGAACGAGAAGGATCCGGACACGAAGACGGGGCGCGGACAATTCCGCGCCCCGTCTTCGTGTCCTTCGGTGTCTCGAGTGCCTAGGAGTGCAGGGGCACGTGGGACAGGCCGCCCCAGGCGAGCACGACGGTGGTGTCCACCGCCTCCTCCTTGGGGATGGGCCGGTTGGCCTGCAGCCAGTACCGGGCGGTGAACTGGCTGGTGCCGACGAGGCCGACGGCCAGGATCCGGGCCCGGTAGGGGTCCAGTCCCGAGTCGTGGCTGACCAGGTCGAAGACGGCGTCCACGCAGGCCTCGGTGGCCTGGTCGACGCGGGCGAGCACCTGCGGGTCGCCCATCAGGTCGGACTCGAACACCAGTCGGTAGCCCTGGCTGTCGTTGTCGACGAAGTCGAAGAAGGCCTGCACCGCCGCGCGCACGCGCTGCCGGTTGTCGGTGGTCGAGCGCAGGGCCTGTCGCACGCCGGAGATCAGGCTGTCGACGTAGCTCTGCAGCACCGCGAGGTAGAGCTCGAGCTTGCCGGGGAAGTGCTGGTACAGGACCGGCTTGCTGACGCCCGCACACTCGGCGATCTCGTCCATGCCTGCCGAGTGGTAGCCGCGGGCCACGAACACCTCGCTGGCCGCCTGCAGCAGCTGCAGGCGGCGGGCGTCACGCGGCAGCCGGGTGCTGCGCTTGGCAGGGGCGGCAGGCGCGGTGGAGCGATCGGACGTGGCCCGATCGGCGAGTTCAGTCATTGTGGTTCCCATCTTGCTTTGTCACCGTCGCAGCTGGTGCCGTGGTGAACTTGCTCCCTGCACCGGGTGCACAAAGTTATCGAAGACTACCCGGACGGTCTCCGGGACAACGGCGCAATGGCGCATGCTGTACGCATGAGTATTCCAGGTCCCGGACTCGGTGACCTCGACCAGTGCTCGCCGCCCTGGCCGGCCACCGAGATCGAGCTCGGCGGGAACCGGGTGAACGTGCGCCGCACTCCCGGCGGCGCGGGCGCCGAGCCGGGCCTGTACCTGCACGGTCTCGGCGGATCCTCGCTCGCCTGGACCGACCTCGCGGCGTTGTTGAGTCCGCTCCTCCACGGGCACGCGCTCGACTTTCCGGGGCACGGCTACTCCGGGCCGGCCGCCGACGGCGACTACTCGGTGGACCGGCTGGTGCTGCTGACGATCGAGTACCTCGAACGGATCGGCCCGGCGCACCTGGTGGGGAACTCGTTGGGCGGTGCGGTCGCGGTCCGGGTCGCCGGTCGTCGGCCGGATCTCGTACGCACGCTGACACTGATCTCGCCCGCCTTCCCGGACCTGCGGCCGCAGCCGCGACGGCTGGCCTACCTGCCGCTGTCGCTGCCCGCCGTTCCGGTCCTCGGCGGCTGGGCGGCGGGGCTGATGGCGCGGGTGCCGGCGGAGCAGCAGGTGCGGGCCGAGATCGCCGCGGTGTGGGGCGGCGACCCGTCCGGCATCGACCCGGTGCGGCTCGGTCAGGACGTGACGTTGGCCGAGGACCGGGCCGCCATGTCGTGGTCGGCGGTGGCGGTCGCCCGCACCTTCACCTCGTTGCTGCACAGCTGGACGGCAGGTCGTGGCCGCCACTGGGGCGCGGCCCGGGCGGTGCTCGCACCGGCCCTGGTGATCTGGGGCGAGGCCGATCGACTGGTCGGGGTGGGGCTCGCGCGCCGGGTCGCCGAGGCGATCCCCGGCGGCCGATTGCGGGTGCTGGAGGGGGTCGGGCACATGGCTCAACGGGAGGCGCCGGTCGAGTCCGCGGCTGCCATTGCGGACCTGCTCCGCGGTGCCGCGGAGCGGGCCGGATCCGGCGCGCCGGATGGCGTCGGCGGCGGTCTGTGAGATTCTGGCTGGGTGACTGATCGAGGTGGACCGCGGCTGCGGGGCAGCATCCCGCTTGGTCCAGGCGACGGTGGCGACCCGGACGAGGACCGCGACGAGGGCTGGAATCCGGACGACTCCGACGCCAGGCGGGTGGGCTCGCACCAGCCGTTGCGGGCCCAGTGGGACCCCACCAGCCGCGACGTCGGACGGCCCCGGACCCCCCGCCCGGAACGCCAGGCACGCAAGCAGAGCAAGCTCGGGAAGTTCGTCGCCGTGTACGGGTGGCGTGCCTACGCGATCCCGATCCTGCTGGTGGTCACGGTGCTGGTGCTTGTCGACGCGGTCCGCGGCGGCGTCGTCACCGACCAGACCGCGACCGTCGACCCCGGCTTCGGCGCGCGCAGCACCAGCACCGAGGGCACCGACGTGATCGGGGTGCCGCCGAAGGCCGACGGCAACTTCGCGGAGTCGATCCCGTCCGGTTCGCTGCCCGAGGGCGGCCCGTTCACGGTGACCGGCGCGGGCACCTGGCACGTGGTGCCGGGCACCCGAGACCAGGTCGGCCACGGCGCGGAAGAGGTCTTCACCTACACGGTCGAGGTCGAGGACGGCGTCGACACCGCCGGTTTCGGTGGTGACGAGTCCTTCGGACGGATGGTCGACGAGACCCTGTCCAACCCGAAGAGCTGGACCCACGACCAGCGGTTCGCCTTCCGTCGCATCGACAGCGGGGAACCCACCTTCCGGATCTCGCTGACCTCGCAGATGTCGATCCGGGAGGCCTGCGGGTACGACATCCAGCTCGAGGTGTCCTGCTACAACCCGGGCATCAACCGGGTGGTGCTCAACGAGCCGCGCTGGGTCCGTGGCGCCGTGGGCTTCCAGGGCGACATCGGCTCGTACCGCCAGTACCAGATCAACCACGAGGTCGGGCACGCCGTCGGCTACCAGCAGCACCAGCCGTGCGAGGCGGACGGCGGTCTCGCGCCGGTGATGATGCAGCAGACCTTCGGCACCTCCAACAACGACATCGCGAAGCTGGACCCGGAGGGCGTCGTCCCGATGGACGGCAAGACCTGCCGCTTCAACCCCTGGCCGTATCCGAGGGGCTAGTGGTCAGCTGCCGGCGTCGTGCACCCACGGCGCCAGCTGCTCGCGCTCCTCGGCGGTGAGCCGGCGCAGGCTCTGGGTGTACGGGTCGCCCAGCGCGAGCTGGGTGGTGGCCCGGACCGCGGGCCGCGAGTCGGCGGCCGCGCCGGCCGCACGCACCTCGTACCGGATGGTCAGGTCCACGGTGCGCACCCGTTCGAGCCACATCGTCACCGACAGCGGGCTGTCGTGGTGGGTCAGCGGGGTGCGGTAGCGCACGTCGAGGTGCGCGACCACGGAGTTCTGCAGCATCGCCGCGACCTCCGGGTCCACGCCGCGCAGCCAGTCGATTCGCGACTCCTCGAGCAAGGTCACCATGCGGGCGTGGTTGACGTGCTGGAAGACGTCCATGTCGGACCACCGCACCGGGACCTCGGCGGTGTAGCTGGTCGGGGTGTGGCCGGCGGTCATCGTGCTCCTCATGGTTTGTACTGGGGCGGACTTCGGGTGCGGCTAGACGGTAGCCGCGGACGCCGCGTTCCGTGGAAGAGTGGGATCGTGCGAGGCGTTGCACCTGCAGGGGTGCGCGCCGACCTCAGTCAGTGCCGCCGCCGAATGCGCTCCGCCGGAGAGCGCAGTACCGAGGAGCTGAAAGTGCCGTCCACCCCGTCCCCCAAGTCGCAGCCCACGCGTCGGCCGCTGCCGCCGCTGGTCGAGCCGGCCGCCGAGCTGAGCCGGGAGGAGGTCGCCCGCTACAGCCGTCACCTGATCATCCCCGACGTCGGGATGGTCGGGCAGAAACGGCTCAAGAACGCGCGCGTGCTGGTGATCGGCGCGGGCGGGCTCGGTTCGCCGGCGCTGCTGTACCTGGCGGCGGCCGGCGTGGGCACGATCGGCATCGTCGAGTTCGACGAGGTGGACGAGTCGAATCTGCAGCGCCAGGTCATCCACGGGCAGTCCGACGTCGGTCGGCCCAAGGCCGAGAGCGCCCGCGAGTCGATACTGGGGATCAACTCGAACGTCGAGGTGCGGCTGCACCAGTTCCGGCTCGAACCCGACAACGCCGTCGCGCTGTTCTCCCAGTACGACCTGATCCTCGACGGCACCGACAACTTCGCGACCCGGTACCTGGTCAACGACGCGGCCGTGCTCGCGGGCCGGCCGTACGTGTGGGGCTCGATCTACCGGTTCGAGGGACAGGCGTCGGTGTTCTGGGATGCCGCCCCGGACGGGCGCGGGCTGAACTATCGCGACCTCTACCCGGAGGCGCCGCCGCCGGGGATGGTGCCGTCGTGCGCCGAGGGCGGCGTACTCGGCGTGCTGTGCGCGTCCGTCGGTTCCATCATGGCGACCGAGGCGATCAAGCTGATCACCGGCATCGGTGAGTCGCTGCTCGGCCGGCTGATGATCTACGACGCGCTCGAGATGAGCTACCGAACCGTGCGGCTGCGCCGCGACCCGGCGCGTGAGCCGATCACCGAACTGATCGACTACGACGCCTTCTGCGGGGTCGTCTCCGAGGACGCCGCCGCCGCCGCGACCGGGTCGACGGTCACCGCGCCGGAACTGGCGGCGATGCTGGCGGCCGGCCGCGAGATCGAGCTGATCGACGTGCGCGAGCCGGTCGAGTGGGACATCGTGCACCTGCCGGGTGCGACGTTGATCCCCAAGGACCGGATCCTGTCGGGGGAGGCGCTCGCCGAGCTGCCGCAGGACCGTCCCATCGTGCTGCACTGCAAGACCGGAATTCGGTCGGCCGAGGCATTGGCCGCGCTGAAGAAGGCCGGTTTCGCCGACGCGACCCACCTGCAGGGCGGCGTGATGGCCTGGGTGAGTCAGGTGGACAGTTCGCTGCCGGTGTACTGACCCGGCCCGGGGAACGGTCCCGGCAGGGCGCGTCTACTCGGTGGCGCGGGCTGGCAACGGTAGCGTGGTCCCCGTGAGCTCTGTCGAACCCCCCGCGCACGTCCGGTCCACGTTCGGGCTTCGGGAAGTGGACCCGATTCCGCTGGGCAGTGACTGGGACGGCGGCTGGCTCTGCGACGACGTGGTGCTCTCGGCGGTGGCCGATCACGCCCGCGCCGCCTGGTCGGCGAAGGTGCGGGAGACGCTCGAGGCGGACGGGGTCCGGCTGGCGCGGCCGGTACGGGCCACCGACGGCAGGTACGTCGTGTCGGGTTGGCGCGCAGACACATTCATTCCAGGGTCGCCGGAGCCGCGGCACGACGAGGTGGTCTCGCTGTCGGTGCGCCTGCATGCGGCGACCGCGGCGCTGGAGCGGCCGCGGTTCCTGGTGCAGCCCCCGGTGGCGCCGTGGGAGGACGTCGACGTCTTCGTTGCGGCCGACCGGGCGGCCTGGGAGCAGGTGCCGCTGCGCGGGGTCAAGGGCCAGTTCGAGCCGTCGTCGGCGGACGGACGCACCAGCATCGAGCTGATCAGCCAGCTTGCGACGCTGCGCAAGCCGGTGCGCAGCCCGGACCAGTTGGTGCACGGCGACCTGTTCGGCACTGTTCTGTTCTCGGGTGCGGATGCGCCGGGCATCACCGACATCACCCCGTACTGGCGGCCCGCGGCCTGGGCCGCGGGCGTGGTCGTGGTCGATGCGCTGTCCTGGGGCGGGGCCGACGAGGAACTGATCGGCCGCTGGGAAGACCTCCCGGAGTGGCCGCAGATGCTGTTGCGTGCCTTGATCTTCCGGCTGGCGGTGCATGCACTGCACCCGAGGTCGACGTCGGAGGCGTTCCCCGGACTGCTGCGCACCGGCGACCTGATCCGGCTGATGCTCTAGTCCGTCCGTCGATCCGCCCGACCGGGTTCCTGGCCGACGCGGCGGCGTCCTACTCGGGCAGGTTCTCCGCGGCCCAGGTGGTGAGCGCGCTGAGTGCGGGTAGCAGCGCGTGCCCGGCGGGCGTGAGCCGGTAGTCCACCGCGACCGGGGGACCCGGCTCCACCGTGCGCTGGACCAGGCCGGCGCCGGTGAGTTCGGTGAGGCGCTCGGAGAGCATCGAGTCGCTGATGCCCGTGACCGCCCGCTTGAGTTCGGAGAACCCGGCCGGGCCGTTGATCAGGGTGCCCAGCAGCACGCCGTTCCAGCGCTTGCCGAGGAAGGTGAACGCCCGCGCCAGGGCCGCGTCACAGACCCGGGGCTCGTGTGTTGTCGCTGCCTCGCTCGCCATGCCGCCATCCTAGTCGAGTGCTACCGTCTGTGTAGCAACTAGTTTTTTCATAGCGACCACGGAGAAAGAAGCATCATGTCCGAGCTGATCGACGACCTCACCCCGCACGCCACCGCGCCGCTCGACGAGGCCGGCCGGGAACTGCTCTTCACGCAGGCGCGCACCGCCAACACCTTCTCCGCCGAACCGGTCACGGACGCGGAACTCGTCGGCATCTGGGAACTGGCCAAGTGGGCCCCCACGGCCGCCAACACTCAGCCGTTGCGGGTGGTGTTCGTGCGCACGGAGGAGGGCAAGGCCCGGCTGGTCCCGAACCTGGCCGAGGGCAACCGCGCCAAGGCGCAGTCGGCGCCGGTCGTCGCGGTGCTGGCGATGGACACCGAGTTCCACGAGCACATCCCGGCGCTGCTGCCGTTCCGGCCGGAACTCAAGGACGTCTACGCCGCCAACGACGGCGCCCGGACCTCCGCCGCCGAGTTCAACGCGGCCCTGCAGTCCGCGTACTTCACCCTCGCCGTTCGTGCGCAGGGCCTGGCGGCGGGCCCGATGGGCGGGTTTGACAGGGCCGGCGTCGACGCGGAGTTCTTCCCGGACGGCCGTTTCAAGTCCGTGCTGGTGGTGAACATCGGCCACCCCGGTGTCGACCCCTGGTTCGACCGGCTTCCGCGGCTGGCCAACGACGACGTCCTGGCCTGGGCGTAGCCGCGATCGTCGGTGTTACGGCGCCGTGGTGTTGCGGCGTCGTCAGGGGGCGGCGGGGGGAGTGGCCTTGGCGATCAACTCGGTGAGGAACCGCCGGGCCGCGGTCGCGGCCCCCTCGACGTCCCCGCCGACCACGGCCCGCACCAGCTCGTCGTGTTCGGCCTCGTAGGAGTGTGACGCCGCCACCGGACCGAGGTTGATGGTGTGCTCGATGGCGGGCAGCAGCGAGTCGTAGAACTCGAGGTAGACCTCGTTGTGGCTGGCGGCCACGATCGCCCGGTGCAGGGCCAGGTCGGCCGCGACCGCGTCGCGGCCGGCGTCGCCGGTGGCCGCCTCGGGATTGCGCCACAACTCGTTTCGGGTCGCCAGCAGCTCGCGCAGGTTCGCGACGTCGGCGTCGTCGCGGCGCCGGGCGGCCAGCGCGGCCGCCGTCACGTCGAGGGCCTGGCGCAGCTCGAGTACGTCCCGTTCGTGCGCCGACGCGAAGTACTTCGCCAGCGTGCCGCCGAGGTCGCTGGTGCCGATGACGTAGGTTCCCGAGCCCTGCCGGCGCTCGAGCATCCCCGCGTGCACCAGTGCCTGGACGGCCTCGCGGACCGTGTTGCGCCCGGTCCCGGTCAGCTCGGCCAGTTCCGGTTCGGTCGGGATCCGGGACCCGACCGGCCAGGCGCCGGCGGTGATCTCGTCGCGCAACTGGTCGGTGACCTGGGCGATGAGGCTGGTTCGGCGAACGGGTTGCACGATTCCCTCTCCGTCGGGTGGTGGTGGCCGCATCTTAACCCGGTTGCACGGCATCATCGGGTCATCCTATGATTTTGGACGACGTACCGAGACAGAGAAGAGTGGGTGTGTGATGACGGTGGCGACCGAGCAGCGGCGGACGATTCCGAAGCGGGCGCTGGTCGCCGGACGGCTGACCGTCCTCGTCGCAATCGTGCTCTCCGCGCTCACCCTGCGCACCGCGGTCACCTCGCTCACCCCGCTGCTCGACCAGATCAGCGCCGAGATCGGATTCGGCTCCACCGTCGTCGGTGTCTTCGGCATGCTGCCCACCGCGCTGTTCGCGGTCGCGGGCCTGTGCACGCCCCGGCTGGCGCTGCGATTCGGACTCGAGCGGGTGGCCCTGGCATCGGTGGTGATGACCGGAGTGGGCATCGCCACCAGGTCCGCGATGTCCGACACCTGGTCGCTGCTGGCTCTCTCGGCGTTGGCGCTCGGCGGCATGGGCATCGGCAACGTGGTGATCCCGCCGCTGGTCAAGCGGTACTTCTCCGACCGGGTCGCGATGATGAGCACCATCTACATCACCTGCGTGCAGGTCGGGACCGTGCTGCCCGCACTGGTGGCGGTGCCGGTCGCCGAAGCGCAGGGCTGGCGGTTCTCGCTCGGCATGTGGTCGCTGATCGCCTTCGCGGCCGTCGTCCCGTGGATCTCGATCGTCGTCTCACGCCGCGGCCACGACCGCCTCGACACCAGTGCCGAGTACGTCGCGAACCCGGCCGAGCCGCACGGGCAGGCCTGGCGTTCGCCGGTGGCCTGGGGGATGGCCGGCATGTTCGGCATGACCTCGCTGATCACGTACTCCCTGTTCACCTGGGTGCCGAAGATCCTCACCGAGGCCGGGGCGAGCGCCGGTTTCGGCGGCACCATGGTCGGACTGTTCGCCGCGGTCGGGTTCATCTCCGCAATCGGTGCGCCCGCGCTGTGCGCGCGGATCGCGAACCCGTACCCCGTCGTGGTGGGCTGCGCGGTGTTCTACCTGATCGGCTTCGCCGGGCTGCTCTTCGCCCCGATGGGGGCGCCGGTGCTGTGGATCCTCTTGGTCGGCCTGGGGCCGAGCACCTTCCCGATGTCGCTGACCCTGATCAACCTGCGCACCCGTACCGGCGCCGGCTCCGCCGCGCTGTCCGGTTTCACCCAGGGCCTCGGTTATGCCGTCGCCTGCCTGGGGCCGCTGCTGTTCGGAGTGCTGCACGACGTCACCGGTGGCTGGGCGTGGCCGTTCGGCCTGTTGCTCGGTGCCGTCGCGGTGATCCTGGTGTCGGGGTACGTGGCGTGCAAGCCGCGTTACCTGGAGGATTCCTGGGGTCCGGCCACGGCCCGGTAACACCGGTTCACATCCGGTAACACCCCGTTTACCTGCGGGTTTGTTCTCACCGCAGGCGCCGGAGCCGGGTGAGCGCAAGTTCACTGCCGAGTCACGGTCGGCAGCACCGGGGCAACATCTCGCTCGTAGTGTCGGGTCTCCCACGCCATCGAGGAGGCCCTGTGACCGCCGAGAACCTGCTCTCCCGCAACCACTACATCCCGCACTGGGACGCCGAGGACACCGAAGCCTGGGAGTCCGGCGGGAAGGAGATCGCCCGCCGCAACCTGATCTGGTCGGTGATCGCCGAGCACGTCGGTTTCTCGGTCTGGTCCATCTGGTCGGTGATGGTGCTCTTCATGCCCGCCGACGTGTACGGCATCGACCCCGCCGGGAAGTTCTTCCTGGTGGCCGTCCCGACCCTGGTCGGTTCGCTGATGCGGATCCCGTACACCGTCGCGACGGCTCGGTTCGGTGGTCGCAACTGGACGGTCTTCAGCGCGCTGGTGCTCCTCGTCCCGCTGCTCGCCACCCTCTACCTGATGCTCAACCCGGGCTACTCCTACACGGTGTTCCTGCTGGTCGCGGCGCTGGCGGGGGTCGGCGGCGGTAACTTCGCCTCCTCGATGACCAACATCAACGCCTTCTACCCGCAGCGGCTCAAGGGCTGGGCACTCGGGCTCAACGCGGGCGGCGGCAACATCGGGGTGCCGGTGATCCAGCTGGTCGGTCTGCTCGTCATCGCGACCGTCGGCAACACCGCCCCGTGGATCGTGTGCGCCGTCTACCTGGTGTTCTGCGGTGTCGCGGCCGTCGGTGCCGCGCTGTACATGGACAACCTCGGCGGTCAGACCGCGGACCTGCGGGCCATGGGACGGGCCCTGAAGTTCCGGGACTCGTGGATCATCTCGTTCCTGTACATCGGCACGTTCGGGTCGTTCATCGGGTTCTCCTTCGCCTTCGGCCAGGTGCTGCAGATCAACTTCCTCGCCGGCGGGGACACCCCGGCGCAGGCCGCCCTGCACGCCGCGCAGATCGCGTTCATCGGCCCGCTGCTCGGTTCGATCGCCCGGCCCCTCGGCGGCGCCCTCGCCGACCGCATCGGCGGCGGCAAGATCACCCTCTACACCTTCGGTGCGATGGCACTGGCGGCCTCGGTGCTGGTCGCGGCGGGCACCGTCGACGACGCGACCGCCGGTGCCGCCAGCGGGCCGGTGATGGTGACGCTGGTGCTCGGTTTCATCGCCCTGTTCCTGCTGTCCGGGCTGGGCAACGGCTCGGTGTACAAGATGATCCCCTCGATCTTCGAGGCCAAGGCGCAGTCGCGCGGCGACCTCGACAAGGCGGGCCGGGCGGCCTGGTCGCGCACCATGTCCGGCGCGCTGATCGGCTTCGCCGGCGCGATCGGCGGACTCGGCGGCGTCGGCATCAACCTGGTGCTGCGGGCGTCCTACAACAGCCCCGCGAAGTCCGCGACCATGGCGTTCTGGGTGTTCCTCGGCTTCTACGTGGTGTGTCTGGCCGTCACGTGGGCGGTGTTCCTGCGCCGCCCGAGTCGGGCCGCGGACGCCGCCGACGACGACGACCGCGCCGCGGTCCTGGTCTGAGCAGGAGCGCCCGTGACCATCGCAGACCCGGCGGGCACCGGGCACACAGCACAGCATTCGATCGACCGGGAGGACGCGGCATGAACAGCAAGTCGGTAGTGGTGGTCGGGCACGGAATGGTGGGGCACCGGTTCGTCGAGGCGCTCCGTGCGCGGGACGACGCGGGGCAGTGGCGGGTGACCGTGCTGTGCGAGGAGCGCCTGCCCGCCTACGACCGGGTGGGGCTCTCGTCCTACGTCGGGTCCTGGGACGCAAAGGAACTCGCGCTCGCCGGCAACGACTACCCGGGCGACGTCCTGGTCGACCTGCGGGTCGGCGAGTCCGCGGCGTCGATCGACAGGGCCGCGCGCACGGTCACCACCACGACGGGCGAGGTGCTGGCCTACGACTCGCTGGTGATGGCCACCGGCTCCTACCCCTTCGTGCCGCCGGTCCCCGGACACGACCTGGACGGCTGCTTCGTCTACCGCACCCTGGACGACCTGGACGGCATCCGGGAGCGGGCCGAGCAGGGCGGCCCGGGCGCGGTGGGAGTCGTGGTCGGCGGTGGCCTGCTGGGGCTGGAGGCCGCCAATGCGCTCAAGCTGATGGGGATGACCCCGCACGTGGTCGAGTACAACCCGCGACTGATGCCGGCCCAGGTGGACGAGGGCGGCGGCGCGCTGCTCGAACGGCTGGTCACCGCCCTCGGCCTGGTCGTGCACACCGGCGTGTCGACCTCGTCGATCACCGAAGGGCCCGAAGGGATCTCGGTCGAACTGTCCGACGGCTCGGTACTCGAGGCGGCCGTGCTGGTGTTCTCGGCGGGGGTCCGCCCCCGCGACCAGCTGGCCCGCGAGGCCGGCCTGGACGTCGCCGAACGCGGCGGCATCCTCACCGACCTCGGCTGCCGCACCTCCGACCCGGACGTGTACGCGATAGGTGAGTGCGCCGCCGTCGAGGGACGCTGCTACGGGCTGGTGGCGCCGGGCTACACCACCGCCGAGATCGTCGCCGACCGCCTGCTCGGCGGCGCGGCCGAGTTCCCGGGGGCGGACCTGTCCACCAAGCTCAAGCTCATGGGCGTCGACGTCGCCAGCTTCGGTGATGCGCACGGGCAGACGCCCGGCGCGCTCGCGGTGGTGCTCAGCGACGCGGCCAAGGGGACCTACGCCAAGCTGGTGGTCTCCGACGACGCCAAGACGCTGCTCGGCGGCATCCTGGTCGGCGACGCGTCCGCGTACTCGTCGCTGCGGCCACTGGTCGGCCGGGAACTGACCGGCGATCCGGCCGCCCTGATCTCGCCGGCCGGCGAGAAGCCCGGTGCCGGAGCGCTTCCCGACGACGCCGAGGTGTGCTCGTGCAACGGCGTCACGAAGGGCACGATCTGCGGTGCGATCGCCGACGGCGCCTGCGACATCGCGGCGGTGAAGGCCTGCACCAACGCCGGCACCACCTGCGGCGGCTGCCTGCCGACGGTGAAGGCACTGCTGGCGTCGTCCGGGGTGGTGATGTCGAAGGCACTCTGCGAGCACTTCGAGCAGTCCCGGGCCGAGCTGTTCCAGATCGTCCAGGCCACCGGAACCCGCACCTTCTCCGCGTTGATCGCCAAGTACGGCAAGGGCTCCGGCTGCGACATCTGCAAGCCGGTGGTGGCGTCGATCCTGGCCTCCACCGACTCCGACCACATCCTGCACCGCAGTCAGGCGTCGTTGCAGGACACCAACGACCACTTCCTGGCCAACATCCAGCGCAACGGCACCTACTCGGTGGTGCCGCGGATGCCGGGCGGCGAGTGCACGCCGGAGCAGCTCATCGTGATCGGCGAGGTGGCCCGTGACTTCGGGCTGTACACCAAGGTCACCGGTGGCCAGCGGATCGACCTGTTCGGCGCCCGCGTCGAGCAGCTGCCGGCGATCTGGAAGCGCCTGGTGGACGCCGGCATGGAGTCCGGTCAGGCGTACGGCAAGTCGCTGCGCACCGTGAAGAGCTGCGTCGGGTCCACCTGGTGCCGGTACGGCGTGCAGGACTCGGTCGGGATGGCTGTGAACCTGGAGAACCGCTACCGCGGTCTGCGGTCGCCGCACAAGCTGAAGTTCGGGGTGTCGGGCTGTGCCCGCGAGTGCGCGGAGGCGCGGGGCAAGGACGTCGGCGTCATCGCCACCGAGAACGGCTGGAACCTCTACGTCGGCGGCAACGGAGGCCAGTCCCCGAAGCACGCCCAGTTGCTGGCCGGCGGGCTCGACGACGAGACCCTGGTCCGCTACATCGACCGGTACCTGATGTTCTACATCCGCACCGCCGACCGGCTCCAGCGCACCGCGCCGTGGGTCGAGGCCCTCGACGGCGGCCTCGACCACCTCAAGGCCGTGGTGTGCGAGGACAGCCTCGGGATCGCCGCGGAGCTCGAGGCGGCCATGGCCAAGCACGTCGACGGCTACCGGGACGAGTGGGCGGGGGTGCTCGACGACCCGGAGAAGCTCTCCCGGTTCGTGTCCTTCGTCAACGCGCCGGACGAGGCGGACCCCACGGTCGCGTTCGACGACTCCGGCGCCCGGAAGGTCCCGGTGCTGATCGGGATGCCCGCGGTCCCGGCGGCTGCGCCGGCCGTGCCCGTCGAGCTGTAGGCCCCTCAGCTGTGTCCGGCACCCCAACGAAGTGGTGCCGGGCACTCCTTACGGAGCGGGAATGCCGACTTAACGCCGAGGAAACACCCCCCAACTAGAAATAGGGCCGGGACAAGGGAGGACCGTCATGACCGAGATCGACATCAACACCCACCGCATGACCGGCGCCGGACGCGAGAGCGTGCACGACGGCCGGCTCGAGTGGACCTCGGCCTGTCCGTTGAGTCGGCTGATCCCCGGACTCGGGGTCGCCGTGCTGCTGCGCGGCCGCGAGCAGGTGGCGCTGTTCCTGCTCGAGGACGGCAGCCTGCACGCGGTGGGGAACATCGATCCGTACGGCCGGGCCGCGGTGATGTCGCGAGGCCTGGTCGGGGACCGGGCCGGCGAACCGATCGTGGTCTCGCCGCTGCTCAAGCAGGCGTTCTCGCTGGTCGACGGCCGCTGCATGGACGAGCCGTCGGTGCGGTTGCCGGTCTACGACGTGCGGGTCTGGGCAGGGGTGGTGCAGGTGCACAGCTCGCTGCAGGCAGATGGCTCCCTGCATGCACCCGGCGTCCTGGTGTCCGGGGCGGGCGCGGCGTGAGCGTTGCGAACACCGGTGATCCGCTGCGCGGGTTCACGATCGGGGTGACCGCAGCGCGGCGTTCCGAGGAGTTCACCACCCTGTTGACCCGACGCGGGGCGAACGTGGTGCTCGCCCCCGCGATCCGGATCATCCCGCTCGTCGACGACGCGGAACTCGAGCGCGTCACGCAGGACCTGATCGACAACCCGCCGGAGATCGCGATCGCCACCACCGGGATCGGGTTCCGCGGATGGATGGAGGCCGCGGAGGGCTGGGGCAGCGCGGAGGACCTGCGCGGCGCGCTGTCCTCGTCGCGGCTGCTGGCCAGGGGGCCGAAGGCGACGGGCGCGATCCGGGCCGCCGGCCTGCGGGAGGAGTGGTCGCCGGCCTCCGAGTCCTCGGCCGAGGTCATCGACCACCTGCTGGCGGAGGGAATCGAGGGCCGGCGGATCGCGGTACAGATGCACGGCGCCGCCACCGAGTGGGAGCCGCTGCCGGACCTGTGCGAGGTGCTCCGGATCGCCGGCGCCCACGTGGTGCCGGTGCCGGTGTACCGGTGGACCCCGCCCGACGACCAGACCGCGATGGACCGGCTGATCGAGCTGACGGCGGCCGGGGGACTCGACGCGGTCAGCTTCACCAGCGCACCCGCGGTGGCGTCGATGCTGATGCGCGCCAAGGAGATCGGCCTGATCAACCCGTTGCTCCAGGCGTTCGGCGGTCCGGTGCTGGCGGTCTGCGTCGGACCGGTCACGGCGGCGCCGCTCGAGGCCCTCGGTGTCTCCACCACGATGCCGGGCCGGGCCCGACTGGGGTCGCTGGCCCGGCACATCGCCGAGGAACTGCCGCGTCGGTCGGTGACGCTCCAGGCGGCAGGTCACTCGCTGGCGGTGCGCGGCGGCTGCGTCCTGGTCGACGGCGAGGTCCGGCCGCTGCCGCCCGCGGCCATGGCCCTGACCCGCACCCTGACCCGGGTCCCCGGTCGGGTGGTCACCCGGGAGGAACTGCTGTCCGTGCTGCCCGGTGGCGGCGAGGACACCCACGCGGTGGAGACGGCGATCGCGCGACTGCGGGCCGGGCTCGGTGCCCCGAAGATGGTGCAGACCATAGTCAAACGCGGCTACCGGCTGGCGCTGGACACCGCCGACTGTGCCCACGCGGACCCCTGCGACGAGGCGGGCGGGAACGACGACGGGCCGCAGGCGTGAGCGCGCCGTCGCTCGTGCTGGTGGCGCACGGCACCCGCAGTACCCGCGGTGTCGACATGGTCGCCGCGCTCGCGGACGAGGTGTCGTCCGCGGTGGGGACCACCCGCGTCGCGTTCGTGGACGTGCTCGGTCCGTCGCCCGCGGAGGTGCTGCGGGACCTCGACGGGCCCGCCGTCGTGGTGCCGGCGTTCCTGGCGTCCGGCTACCACGTGCACACCGACGTGCCGCGCGAGGTCGCGGACTCCGGGCACCCCGACGTCCGGGTCACCGCCGCGCTGGGTCCCGACCGGGTGCTGGCGCGGGTGCTCCGCCAACGGCTCCGCGAGGCGGGCTGGCGGCCGGGCGACGCGGTGGTGCTTGCCGCCGCGGGCTCCTCGGACCCGCGCGCGCTCGCGGACGTGCGCCGCGGCGCCGCGCTGCTGGCCGAGCTGGTCGAGGACCGCGTCCACATCGGCTACGTCGCGACGGCGCAGCCGCGGGTACCGGACGTGGTGCGGCGGCTGCGGGCCGGCGGCCACCGTCGGGTGTTCGTGGCGTCGTACCTGTTGGCGGACGGGCTCTTTCACCGGAGGCTGGGTGAGGCCGGCGCCGACGGGGTGGCGCAGCCGCTCGGGGTGCACCCGGACCTGGTGCGCCTGCTCGTGGACCGCTACCGCGGAGCCGCGCAGTCGACGCACGAAGGCCGCGTCAGCGGGGCAGCGTCAGTAGTTCGGCGTGACCGCCGTCGGGTGTTCCCGGTTCGATGACCGCGAGGGCGTCGGCCCCGATCAGGCCGGCGAGGTGCGCGGTCCGGACGCCGGCGACGGCTCGCCAGCGGCCGTCCGCCAGCCGGGTGACCGGCACCAGGCGGGCGACGTCCGCGCCGACCTCCGCCGCGTTGACCACCGCCCCGGTGACCACGGGCGGACGCGGCACGCCGGTCAGCGCGGCGACCAGGGTCGGCGTCATCGCCAGCAGCGTCACGACGGCCGCGTAGGGGTTGCCGGGCAGGCCCAGCACCACCCGGCCGTCGGGCAGCGTCGCCACCACCTGCGACCCACCGGGACGGCAGCGCACCCGGCCCACCAGCGTGCGGGCGCCCCGTCGGTCCAGGGCCAGACGCAGGTGGTCGGCGGCGCCGCCCCCGGTCGCGCCGACGATCACCACCAGGTGCTCGGCGGTGTCGGGCCCGGTCGACGGGGCCAGCAGTTCGTCGAAGCCGCCGGCGGTGTCACGCAGGTGGGCCTCGGTGGCGGTGTGTACCCCGCACCAGGACAGGAACTGCGGCATCAGCGGGCCGAGCGAGTCCCGGGTCTGCCCTCGACGCAGCGGGCCGTCGCGGCGGATCTCGTCCCCGCTGACCACAATTCGTGCCCGCGCCGGACCGCGGACCGCGAGCTCGCCGACCTCGGCGCTCAGCGCCACCGAGGCCAGCGCGGGGGTGACCGTCGTGCCGGCCGGGGCCAGCTCGTCACCCTTGTGCCAGTCCTCGCCGCGTCGGCGGGTGTCGTCGCGGACCGGGGCGTCGGGCCTGCGGCGCAAGGTGGTGCCTGTGGCGTCGGCGTGCTCGTCGCGCAGCACCGCGTCGGCGCCGGTCGGCAGGTGGGCGCCGGTGGCGATGCGTACCGCGTGTCCGTCCGGTAGCTCGAGCTCGTCCTCGGATCCGGCGTACCGGATCATCGGGTCGAGTTGCCAAGGTCCGGAACCGGATACGGCGTAACCGTCCATGGCGGAGAGGGCGAGGCGGGGGAGCGGAGCGGCCGCGGTCAGGGGTCGGGCGAGCGCGCCGCCCAGCGCCCGTACCGGGGCGAGCGTGCGCACGGTCAGCATGTCGACCCCGCGGTGCACGCGAGCGCGGGCCTCGTCGAGGCTCAGCGCGGTGGCGGAACCGCCCGCCAGGGGGCCGGTGCTGCGAGCCCGCGCCCGGGCCAGGTCCGCGTCGGTGTCGCAGTCGGAGATGCCCGACATGAGCACCGTCGCATGGTTTTTGGGGACCAGTACCTTCATCGGCTGGTTGGCGGGCCCGTCGGCACCGAGGGCACGCAGTCGGGCCGCCAGCACGTCCACGCGCCAGAGCCCCAGCAGGAACTGCACCCGGCCGGACTCGTCCACGGCGAACGCCGCGTCCGCGGTGGGATCCGAGACCAGGGCGGCGGCGAGGGTGGCGATCGCCGCGGGGGTGATGAACGGGAGGTCGGCGGCCAGGACGACGACCAGCTCGGCATCACCGAGTTCGGCCAGGCCCGCGGCAACCGCCGCGACCGGGCCGGACCCCGGCGGCGACTCCTGCGTCTGCCGGACGGCGGGGGCGAGGCCGGCGCGGCGCGGGCCGACCACCACCGCGGCGCTCGCGTCGGCCACGGCGTCCAGGGCGGTGTCGAGCATGGACCGCCCGGCGACCTCGATCGAGGGCTTGTCGACGCCGCCCATCCGGCTGCCGGAGCCGCCCGCTAGGACGATCGCGTCAAATCTCGCCTGGCCGTCGGTCATCAGTCCATGCTCGCACGCGGGGAATGCGGACACCCGGTAGGACGTCGGGGCGGATCACACAGTCAGGGACCGGGCCGCGTTCTCCACGATCGCCGTGAGCTCGCTGTCGTCCTGCGGTGCCATCGCGAGCGTGGGCGCCCAGCCCTCGGCGCGGCGGACCCCGACGTTGCGGGCGGCGAGCTTGTAGACGCCGAAGGCGGTCGGTCGGCTCAGGTCTCGTCGCAGGACGGCCGCGGTGAGGGCGGTGTTGGCGAGGGTGGCCAGGGTGATCATCCGGGTGCGGTAGTGCTGGGAGTCCCGGACCTGGGCGCCGTGCACGTGGGTGAGCGCACGATCGGCGAAATGCACGCCGGCGAGCAGGGAGTCGATGATCCCGCGCAGGGGCGCGTCCGAGGCGATCTGCAGGTACCGGTGCGGCTCGAGCATCGCGTCGACCGCCGCCGTCACGGCCCCGCACTGCGAGTGCCCGATGACCGTGAACAGCTGCACGCTCGGCAGGTGTTCGGCCGCGTAGTGCAGGCTGCCCCGGCAGTCGGACCCGGGGACGTTGCCCGCGACCCGCACCACGAACAGGTCGTTGGCCGCGCGACCGAGGGTCAGCTCGATCGGCACGCGGGCGTCCGAGCAGCTCAGCACGGCAGCGAACGGACGCTGGGTCAGGATGCCGTCCGTGTCGTCGTGCGCGATGCCGAAAGCCTCTCGGTCGACGTGAAATTCGATCGATTCCGCGCCCACCCGGGAAAAGGCCGCGCTGCCCCGTTCGAGCAGCGCGACGGCCTCCTCGGCCGTGGTCGGTGGCGCGGACCGTGAGGCACTCGGGCCCTGGACCCACCGGATCTGGATGGCTGCATCGGTATGGGGCGACGGCGTCGGCATGGGACGAGTGTAGGAAGCCGGGTGCGCCGGAGGTCTGCTCGACTGCGGAAGAACCTTGGGAGTCTCAGTGGTGGTAGGAGTCGAGCATCGCCTGCGGCAGCGGCTGCTCCATCACCACCTGGGACCCGTCCCAGGTGTAGTCGACCGCGGCGGGCCCACCGGCGGGACAGCAGTTCGGTTCGTCCTCGGCGAGCCACCGGTACTCGACCGTGACGGTGTCGCCGGTCGTGCCCGCGACGTGGGTGAAGGAGTACGGCTCGGCGGTCGCGGTGCCGAGGTAGCGGCCGTCGTGGAAGAACAGGACGTGGCGCGGTGAGCTGGCGGTGCCGGCCTCCACGTCCGCCACCGCCCACAACAGGTCGGGGCAGGAGCCCAGCGGGTCCTCGGACGCGGCGCCGACGATCCAGCCATAAGGCGCCTGGTCCAGGCCGGCGACGGCGTCGCGCACTCCCGTCGAGTCCGGGTCCAGGCATCGGCCCTGTCCACTGATGGTGTCGGCGGTGGGCTGGTTCGTCGTGGCGGCGTCGGTGTCCTCGGTTTCGGTGTCCTCGGTTGTGGGGGTGGATTGTGTTGTCGAGGGCTCCGACTCGATCGCCTGTGTCTCGGACGACACTGTCTCGGACGACAGTGTCTCGGACGGTTGTGCTGAGGCCTGCGCCGCCGAGGTCTGGGCGGTCGGCGTGGGTGGCTCGGTGTCGCCTCCGCAGGCGGTGGCTGCCGCGGCGATCAGCGCCGCGCAGACAACGGCAGTCACAGTCGGTGTTCTCATGCACGCCCCCTCGGGAGGTAGTAGCGATGGCGGGTTCGCGGGCGAACGGGCCTGTCGCGAACCGCGAGCGGCCCTCGTGGGGTGTGTCGGCGCCGGGTCGGGACGTGTTACCCGTAACGCCGCTCGAGAATCCGGCGAAAGGGACTCTGACGCCCGGGCTCGCGGGCCGGGCGCGAGGAGCGGGGGACTGATGGGTGAGCTGGACGGGCAAGCCAGGCGGGTCGGCTGGGTGGACGCGCTGGTGGTGGTCGCGGTGGTGGCAGTCGGCGTGATCGTCGCCGGTCTGCTGCACGATCCGGGTGCGTCGTCCTCGGCGGAGGACGAGGCGTCGCCGGTGTCGAGGGTGACCCCGACCGTCGTCTATCCCGTCGAGATTCCGGGCTGCGAGCGGGTGGAGCCGCCGTCGGGTGGCAAGGGATTCATGGTCGGGTACGCGGGCGAGCAGAGCTACGACAACCCGAGCTACCCGTGGTTCAACGGGCCCAAGGCCACCGCCATGTCCGACGCCCTGCGGTCCGCGCTGCCGGACACCGTCCGTCTCGAGTTTGCGGGCCCGAGCGAGTCGTTGTGGTTCCAGCCGATCCCAGTGTTCACCTCCGAACTGCCCGAGGGAGTGAGAGCGGAAGACATCGGCGGCTCGACGTCGGCGCAGGGACTGCTCACCCGTGGCGCCGCCGCCGGGATGCTCGATGTCCGGGTGCGCCAGTCGACTCCTGAGATACCGGAATGCGTTGCCGGCCAACTCGACCGCCGGACCACGTTTCCGGACGGCACCGTGGTGGACTCACGGGACACCTGGAACGAGTACGGAGGCAACCGGAACCTGGTCCGCCGGGTGACCGCGCACCTGCCCGACGGCACATTTGTCGACGCGTCGGCCGGCGACGAGAACTGGGCGGAGCCGGTGCAGGCGAGGCGGAACAGCGGAACTGTGCCGCTGACCGTCGACGAGCTCACCGCCCTCGCCACTACGCCTGGACTGCGGGTCACCGCGCCCGTCCCGGCCGGCACGGCGCAGCCGCCGGCGGAGTGCCGCGCTGGTGTCGACGCCGGCACGCCACTGAGCCGAGAGACCGTGCAGCGACTGAACGCCGCGCTCGACGAGGTGTGGCGTGAGCACGCGCCGACAGGGGTGAGCCTCGACCGTCGGCTCGGGTCGCTGCAGCTGTCCACCTACAACCGGTCCAGCGTCTGCGAGGAATTGGGTGTGAGCGGCCCGGATGGATCCGGCCGGCTCCTGGTCTCGATCAGTGGTCGCCACCAGCTTCCCGTCGAGCCGCAGGAGCCGAGTGACCGGCGCCGCACCACCTTCACTGCCCTGCCGGACGGCTCGGTGCTCACCCGAACCGAGCCCGGCATCGTCACCGTCACCCGGCCGTCCGGGACTCGGGTCCAGGTCAGCCTCGACGACGCGGCGCCGGGGACGGTATTGACACTGGACCAGTTGCAGGAAATTGCCACCGCGCCGGGGCTGGAACTCTGATTTCGGGTAAACCAAGGTTCGCGGCCAGGAGTGCTGACAGGCCCCACCCTTGATGCAGTGCAGACCGGTTGTGGGTGAGTGTTCAGGCCTGTGCCTGGTCAGGTTCGGTGGATCTCGCGCCGGTTGTGGGCCGGCCGCGGTCTTCGCAACGGGTCCACCCAGGCGGGTGGGGTGAACCAAGGAAATCCGTCTGATTCGACCTTCACCGCCCAGTGGTTCCTGTGAATGATCGTGTGGTGCTTCTTGCAGAGCAGCACCAGGTTCGCCAGCGCGGTCGGACCGCCATCGGACCAGTGGACGATGGGGGCACCTCCCTGCACGAAGTGCTTGGGGGAGGATGGGCTTCGGTCCAGGCCGCGGGGCGTCCGCAGCCGGGGAAGGCACAGCCGCAGTCCCTTGCGACCAGGGCCTTGCGGAGTCGCGGCGAGATGATCCGGGTGGTGTGGCCGACGTCGAGTGGGTTGCCGTTCCGGTCGACGAAGATCGGGGTGACCTGGGCGTCGCAGGAGATGCGGGCGGCGATGGCGGCGGAGACGGGRCCTGCCCAGGGCATGCTGGCGTGGCGGCGTCGGCGGTAGTGCCGAGGGGGCCTGACGTCGGCGCAGCCGCCGTAGCTCTTTCTGCCTGTGGGTCCGGTTGCGTTGTCGGAGTGGTACTCCCAGCCGTTGCGGTCCCAGGCCCCGGTCGCGGGTGTCGGCACGGTCGCGGAGACCGCGTCCTTGAGTGCGTCGACGTCGATGGTGACGGTGACGTGGGGTCGTTCGCCGCCTTCGATCGGTCCGCGTTCGTTGTCGAGGTGTCCTCGGATGATCTGGGTGAAGGCGTCGGCGTTGCGCTTGGAGGCGGTGCGGGGGTCGCGGATGGGGTTGCCGTCGTCGTCGGTGCTCGGGTGTGGCTTGGACAGTCCGGAGAGGGCGGTCTGGAGGGCCTCGCCGGACTCGGCGTCGAAGGTGCCCTTGACGAGCACCCGACCGCCCAGGGTGGCGCTGGCGTGAAACTCGTTGAGTTCGGGGTTTTCTGCGTCGGACGGCAGGTCGCTGTCGCGCTCGAACAGTATTTCCATTTCGCGTGCCCGGGCGCGCAGCTGTGTGGGGTCTTCGACCTGGGCGGCGATGAGTAGGTAGGCCTCGCAGTCGTCTGGGCGTCCGGTCTCGGGGTCGGGATGGTCCCAGTCGGTTTCGGTGGGTTCGATGTCGAGGTCGCGGGTGAGTTTCGCGAGGCGGTCCAGGAAGTTGACGATCACCTGGACGTGGCCGAGTTCGATCCGTCCGTCGTCCAGTACCTCGGCCGCATGCGGGTGCAACGGCAGTTCGCGGGAGAGGCGGACGATCTGGGCGGCGTGGGCGCGGTGCATCCGGGTGGCGCCGGCGAGCCAGGCGGTGGTGTCCGCGGCACCGGCGTGTTCGGGCAGGCATTTTTGATCCGCCTCGTGCACGAGTCGAACGAGGAGCGCGTCGCGTCTGCGCATGTCCTGAACCAGCTCGGGTACCGCGGCGAGGATCTCGGTCTCGTCGAGTCGCCATGCCTCGATCCCGGCGGGGTCGGTGAGCATGGCGTCGAGTTTCATACGTCGAATTCTACTCGCACGTGCATTCGATTTCTAGTGTATTCATGCTGGTCAAAAGGTGTGCGAATCGGAAGTGTTCCTGCACGTCCCCGTGAATGATCTTCCGACTTGCATGGCGGCGCGGATTCTCGCCCACACCGGGCGCCTGTCAGATTCGCGAGCGAGGCTGCCTACGCCGCCAGCACCGCCCCGTCGAGGCTGCCGGCGCCGGCAAACATCGCCACCGGCTCGCCGTAGGGGTGACCCGTTCGTCGAGAATTGCCGTCCCCATCGTTGCCGTTACCGAAGCCCGAACGCCCAGCGGTCCCGGCTACGCCTACCGCCACTGGAGCAGGTTTCAACTATGCGATCCTTGGCGCATGGTCTTGGAGCATGCTCTGCTATCCGTCAGGCCTGGTGAGGAAGCCGCCTTCGAGGCTGCCTTTGCGGATGCCAAGGCGATCATTGCGGGCATGTCCGGGTTTGAGCACCTGACCCTGTCGCGATGCCTGGAGCGACGGAGCACGTACCTGCCGCTCGTGCACTGGAAAAGCCTCGAGGACCACACCGAGGGCTTTCGCGGGTCAGTCGAATACCAGCAATGGCGCCGGCTCCTGCACCACTTCTACTCACCATTCCCCAGGGTCGAGCATTTTGAGCAGGTTAAGAGCGCCTGACACTCCCGATCCCTGTCCGGCAAGCGCCACACCACCAGGCGCCATGCGAACAACTGTCGTGCTCGACAGGCACGCCGACATCTCAGTTCATCGAGCGTCAACTGTCGTCAACTGTTCAGCACGCCGCGGCCTCCCAGGCCTGCTTGAGCCGTTCGGCCTCAGCTCTCGCCTGCAGCGTTCCTGCTTCAAAGGCCGGTATCCAATTCGCACGGCTGGCCAGATCGCCGCCGAACGCCCCGATCGACAGCTCGTCGGGGCAAATCAGAAGCGATCTTCCAGGCTGTGCCACCCGGAGTTCGGACTCGAGTTCCGTCGCTGGAAAGAGGTGAGCGAGCGGGTGTACGGCAACCAGAAGCTGCGCTCCGGCTGCCAAGTCGGCATTGGTCGACGAGTGCATCCCGCCATCCATGAAGCGGCGACCACCGATGGTCATCGGTGGATAGAAGCCTGGCGTGGCACGGCTTGCGACGACGGCGTCGGCCAGGGAAGCCTCTCCGAGTCTGTCGAAGACTTCACGCTTGCCCGAGAGAGCATCGACGGCCACAACCAGCAGCGATGTGTCTGGCCATTGCGATGATCCGATCATCCTGTGCATCCGCTCGACATGCACCGGCTCATGCTCTGCGCTCATCTCGAGCGCGATCTGTCCCACACGTCGTCGCGCGACGTCCGGTTCAAGCTCCTTGTCCCCGAATACCGCGAATACTCTGCCCGTCAAACGGGGGTCGACAGGTGGCAGTTGCACGTCGGCAGGAGCCGGTCGTGGGGGTTGGGCCAGCTCGGCTGGGTCTCGCCCGGTGGCGAGCACAGCGGCCACGATCGCGCCTGCCGACGTTCCGACGATCAGATCGGAGTCCGCCAGGTCCACTCCAAGACGTCGCAATCCGCCAGCCATGCCGGCCATCCAGGCAGTGCCGACGACACCGCCCGCGCCAAGTACGACAGAACGAGTTGGAAATTGTTGCATGCCAGCAACATTACTGTTCTCACCCTATGTGATGTCGGCGCATCGCCGCTTGCCGCCGTGGTCTCCGGGACGAGTCACCGGGCCAGTCGAGGCGCCGGTGGGTCCTCGGTGGCGGCGGCATCGTCGGTCGCGTCCGGGACGTCGTCGTGGCGGCCCCGGTGCTCGACCGCGAGCGCCCTCAGCGCGTCGAGCGCCCGCGGCACGTCACCGACGGGTATCAGCAGATGGTCGTGGTGACGGCCGGCGATCACGTTGCAGCTGATCCCGATCCCGGCGAGCCGCCCGCTCACCGCGGCGGTCAACCCCACCGCACCGAGTGCGGAGTGCACCCGCAGGGTGATCCAGCCGGCCTCGAAGTCGTAGGTCCAGCCGCGGATGTCGGCGTCGCGCTTGGTGACGACCAGTGAGAGTCCGTTCTCCTCGGCGACCGTGGCGGCGGCCGTCACGCCGTCGGCCCCACTCGGGTCTGTGAGGAAGACGAACACGAAGGTACCCGCGCGGCGGACCGGATCCATGGTGGCGAGCAGGACGTCGAGGTTGCGTTCGCCGGTCATGGCTCGAGCCTGCCATCTGTACTGTGCGCCGGGCGATTTGGGCGAAATGTGAACGCGAACTGAACAAGTGACCAATAATGTCCCGGCAGGCGTGGTGTGTCTGGCCGCGCGATGCCTCGAGAAGAAGGTGAGTGCCCGACGTATGTGGTCCAAATTCCGATTGACGACGGCTGTGACGGCGCTGCTGTGTGCGGCGACGATGGCAGCGGGCGGGGCGACGGCGGTCGCGGCGCCGGCCGAACCGGGCGACGGCCGGTTGTCGACCAGCACCTCCGGGGCACCGCGCATCGTCGACGACCTCGGTCGGACGGTCCTCCTACGCGGGATCAACGTCAACGGACTCGGCGAGTACTACCAGGAGTTCCCCGACCTCGACCCGACGATGCCGCTCACCGAGGCGGACTTCGCGGGCATCGCGACCCAGGGCTTCAACGTCGTCCGGCTGATCATGAGCTGGTCGCTGATCGAGCCGCAGCGGGGCGTCTTCGACCACTCGTACCTCGACAAGATCGCGCAGGCGACGGAATGGGCGAAGGCGCACGACATCGGCGTCATCCTGGACATGCACCAGGACGCCTGGGGTCCCGCGGTCGCCACGCCGGACGGCGTGAGCTGCCCTGCGCCGCTGGCGACCTCGGTCGGCTGGGACGGTGCCCCGGCCTGGGCTACCGCGACGATGGGCGGTCTGGCGACCTGCCGACTCCCTGACTCGCGCGAGGTGTCGGTGGTGGTGCAGCAGTCGTTCGAGAACTTCTACAACGACGTCAACGGCATCCAGGGCGAGTTCATCAAGTCGTGGGAGTTCGTGGTCAGGCGCTTCGCCGCGGACCCGACCGTGGTCGGATACGACCTGCTCAACGAGCCCAGTCCCGGCCTGTCGGTGGGCATCAACGACTACCTGCGACTCGGCGCGATGTACGACCGACTGATTCCTGCCATTCGGGCCGCCGAGGCATCGGTGCCGGGCGGATTCAGCCACACCGCGTACTTCGAGCCGTCGGTGGCCTCCAGCCTGCTCCCGACACCGGGTCCGGCGACGGGCTCGGTAGGTTCGGCCGGTTCGTCGGGCGAACCCAGGTTCACCTCGGATCCCAACCTGGTCTACGCGCCGCACATCTACAACGAGTCGCTGCCGCTCGCGGTCGGCAGTATCGAGTCGGGCTTTGCCGCTGCGGCGAAGGCGGCGGAAGGCTACGGCGGAACACCGTTCTTCTCGGGTGAGTGGGGCTTCTTCGGTGACGACGCGAGCAACCCGGAGAAGGTCGCCCGGTACGCCGCGCAGGAGGACGCGTACCTGGTCGGCGGCACCTGGTGGCAGTGGAAGCAGGCGTGCGGTGACCCGCACAACGTCCAGCATCGCGATAACCGTCCGGACTGGTGCCAGGCAGGAGAGTTCGGCGAGTACGAGAGCTTCCCGGCGGACAGCCCCATCCGCGCCATCCTGAGCCGGGCCTACCCGCGGGCGGTCCCCGGCGAGCTGACCGCGATCCGCGCCGACGTGCCCAGTGGCGCACTCGAGGTCGAGGGCGTCGCGGACCGGGCCGGGGTGTCGGCGGACCTCTGGGTTCCCGCTCGCTGCGCCGTACCCGAGGTCTCGGGTACCAACATCGGTGCGGGAACGGTCCGCTCGGTCGCCGGCGGTTCGCGGGTCTCGGTGCCCGTGTCCGGCGCAGGGGAGTACAC
>NZ_JBFUJP010000032.1:0-53605 GCF_056401315.1 Rhodococcus sp. P4_F5
GGGCCACCCGGCTCGAGGCTTTCCTGCTCGATCATGCTCATAGGTTCGCCGTCATCCACGATCGACTCCTTCAAGCGTCCGAGCCCCTACTAGAAGTTCTCCGCCCCGACCACGAGTACGTCACGCTGGCACCCTAGTCAACGCCCGCGCGGGACGGCCGAGTCATCGACTTCTCGATGATCAATACCGCCCCGAGTGGCCGCAACTCGGGCTTACCGACCACCGCTGTAGGAATCATCAGCTGCCCGCAATAGACCGAACCCGAGGATGGCTAGGAGCCGGGACACGTCTATCGGCGCACCTCCAGCCTCACGCCCGCGCCGTCCAATCGGGGTGAGGGGTCACCCCCCGTCCTCTACTATCCACCGTAGTAGCCATTGGTCACGAGGGGGGCTCATGCCGGTCAGCACCACGCTGGCGCAGTACAGCGACTTCGCTTTCGCATCCGCGTTTGCGATCTATGTTCTTGCACTGGGTCTTTCGGCCTTCGACTTTGCGGGCTCGTCGGTTCGCCGCCGCGGCGCAGCGGAGGCCCGGGCCGTGGTCACCGTCGGCGCAACAGCCCCGGACGTGCCGGGGCGGATTGCGGCCGCAGACAGCAACCGCTCACCCAGCGAGCGGGCTGGACGTGCCGCCATCGCCGTGACGCTCGTTGCCCTGGCACTGAATGTGGCCGCGATCGTCTTGCGGGGCCTGGCGACCGAGCGGTGGCCGCTGGGCAACCTCTACGAGTACGCACTGTTCCTGTGCGCAGCAACCGTGGTGTGTTGGCTGGCCGCAGTGCGGCAGTACCCGATCCGCAACCTGACGGTCTTCATCCTCGCACCAGTGGTCGTACTCCTGTTCATCGCAGCAGCGGTGATGTACAACGACGCCGCTCCCCTGGTGCCGGCGCTGCGCTCCTACTGGATCGCAATCCACGTCACGATCATTGTCTCCGCGTGCGGGATCCTCACCTTCGCCAGCACAGCGAGCCTGCTCCACGTCGTCGCCGTCCACGGGCACAAGCGATCCCGCGGACCGCTAGCGTGGGTCGCCGACCGACTTCCCTCCGCGGAACTACTCGACCGGGTCGCCTACCGCACCACCATCGTCGGCTTCCCGCTGTACACAATCGGGGTCATCTGCGGTGCGATCTGGGCCGAAGCCGCATGGGGACGCTTCTGGGGCTGGGACCCGAAGGAAACCGTGTCCTTCATCGCGTGGGTGCTCTACGCCGCCTACCTACACGCCCGCGCTACCAGCGGATGGGGGAACCTTCGCGCATCGTGGATCAACGTCGCGGCCCTCGCCACCACACTGTTCAACATGTTCGCCATCAACTTCGTCGTCTCGGGCCTGCACTCCTACGCAGGCCTCAACTAGCGTTCAGCGGACTCGGCGCCCGCAATGAGAATGGGCTCCACGCGACCGATCCAGTCCAGCTTGCGCCGGCTGCGCATGTTCTGCCGGCGAGTGACGACATAGGCGAGGAGGTCCTGCTCCAGTTGGCCTCGCCCATTCCGCCGGAAGGCTGGAACTCCTCCAGATTTGTGTGATCTGAAGACGTCCTCAAGTGTGACTACCGACTGGTCGATCTATCCAGTTCGCATGCAGCCCAGCGCGCTCTGACATTTGGTGAACACCCCCTCCGACCTGTCACCGGTGCGGGTTGGTTCCGGCGTCCCATAGCAACGGGTACTGCTCGGCGGCGACGGCCGCGCACCTCTCGCCGCCACGGTCGCATGCCGGCGAGAACCGCGCGGCCGGTAGCGTTTCCGCGCGTGAGCTACGACATCGTCGCCTTCGACCCTGCCGCCACGACGGACAGCGACTTCCTCGGCTGGTACGACGCGCAGACCGAATGGGCCGAGGAGCACAACTACCGCGACGTCGCGGTGACCACACCAGAACTACGGGCCTTCTCCCGCGCGCTCGTTGAGGTCTTCCCGCCACTCGACGACCTCGACGGTCCCAGCTACGAGAAGCTCGCCGCCGACCCGACCTTCGAGGGAGGCCTCACCAGCCACAGCATCGGGTCAACGATGATCTACGCCTGCTTCAGCTGGGCGCTGGCCGAGCGTGCCACCGCGGTGTTCTGCCAACTCGCCGCCGAGCACAAGGTCGCGGTCGCACTGGTCAGCCACGACTCACCGGTCCCGATCATCCGCCCGCAGTAGCTCGTACGCAGTAGAAGTTCGCACCCCGGGCGACCGTCGAACGAGCACGCCGCAAGCTGCTCGTGATCACCCGGACGGCCACGGCATTCAGGTTCGCGCCGCGACTGCGACCCAGATTCCTGTCTCCGGCGCGGGCAGAGCGATCAGCGGCGGGGCGGATGCTCGGGCTCGTTGCACTGCCGGCGCGCTTCATCGGACAGCCACGGGCAGACCCGGGCGATCTGGACGAGCACCCGCTGCTTGATGACCGTGCCCGCACGGTCGGACAGCTGTTGTCCCCGGCTGGCACGGACGCCGTTGCGGTGGGCGTCGTAGTTCGATCCCGTGTGCCGCAGCCAGTTCACGCACAGCCGCTCGAGGAACGCCTCGCTCGAGGTGACCTCGGCGGGCCGCTTCCCCGGCGCCAGACGCCCGCAGTAGTGGGCGATCGCCCGGCGGATCAGCACCGGCGGCGGGAGCCGGGCGACCTGCACGTCGACCTGGGTGGCCGCGGTCATCGCCCCGGAATGGTCGGGCCGCGTCATCGTGCGCTCTCCGGCCCGGGTTGAACCCGGCCGCGGCCTGCTGCGCGAGCGCGTCCGCGGTGCCGGGATCCGGTGCGGTCGCACACGATCGCTTCAACACCACGCCGTTGATGTCGAGGACGCAGGTGACGTGCATGTCCTGGCCGGAGCCGGTGATGCTCGCGGGGGTGAGTCCGCGCCATGCCTGCCTCCGGGTAACCATGGTGATCCCTCCTTGCGGCGCCCGGCTGGTCGGTGCCGCGCTCGACGTCGCCGCCGCGATCTGCCTGGCGCACTGTCGCACGAGGGGAATCACAGTGTTGGCGCCGGACGTCAACGCGGCTCGTCGAGTTCCGGATGGATCGGCGTGACAGCCTCGCGACCGTTCTTGCGGTCCGCAGTACACCTCGGTTTAGTGTTTAAGCGTAAAATTTCCCTTTACGCATCGGGGATGTGTTCAATCTCGAATAGATAACTGTTCTTTGCTCTCGATCCTTGTTGAGACATACCCCTTTGCTATCCGCTTACCCTTCGCTGGTATGACGACTTCATCGAAAGCCAAGCGGCGGATTGTTTTTCGTGATGTACGTGTGTTCGACGGCACGTCCGACCGGCTCGTTGCCGGGGATGTCCTGATTGATGGCGACCGAGTTGCTGCGGTGTCGGAATCCCCGGTGGGTGAGGAACCGGGCAGAGAGACGCAGGTGATCGACGGCGGCGGCCGGGTGCTGATGCCAGGTATGTGTGACGCCCACGTACACCTGGTGGGCAACGCGAACTCGTACGTCGACATGGTGACGGGCTCGGAGAGTCACATCGCGATCAATGGCCTCGCCGAAGCAAAGAACATGCTGTTGCGCGGTTTCACCGCGGTCCGGGACATGGCCGGCGATACGGCCAGCATCAAGTCGGCAATCGATCGTGGACTGTTTCCGGGCCCGCGAATCTACCCGTCCCAGGCCGCGATTTCGCAGACCAGCGGACACGGTGACTTCGGCTTCGTCTACGAAGCGCCGACTGCGCTGGGCGGCGAGGAGTCGCGTGCCGAGCAGATCGGATTCATGCGGGTCGCGGACGGCGAGGCGCAGGTGCTGGCGTCGGTTCGCGAGCAGCTGAAGAAGGGCGCGTCTCAGATCAAGGTGATGGTCGGAGGCGGGGCCGCCTCGATGTACGACCCGCTGTACACGGTCCAGTTCACTGACAGCGAGTTGCGCGCAGCGGTGAACGCGGCCACCGACTACGGGACCTACGTCGCCACCCACGTATACAACGTCACCGGCATTCGCCGAGCGATCGAGGCCGGTGTCAGGTCCATCGAGCACGGCCACCTCGCGGACGAACCGACCATTGCGCTGTTGGCCGAGCGGGACATCTGGCTGTCCATGCAACCGTTCGCGCTCGGCGACCACCACTATCCGGACGCCAATCGTGCCGGGAAGGACCGCGAGATCTGCACCGGTGTCGAGAACGTGTACGGCTGGGCGAAAAAGCATGGGGTGAAGGTTGCCTGGGGAACCGATCTACTCCTCGAACCCCAGATCGCCCCGAGGCAGAGCGAGATGGCGGCCCGACTCGGTGACTACTACAGCAATGCCGACGCGCTGCGGATGCTGACGTCCGGCAACGCCGAACTGTTCCGGCTAGCAGGTGAACGTGACCCCTACCGGGAGGCCCCGCTCGGGGTCATCGCAGAGGGCGCGTGGGCGGACGTCCTGCTGGTCGACGGCAATCCGATGGAGGACCTCAGCCTGATCGGGGACCCGGGAAAGAACCTGTCGGTGATCGTGAAGAACGGCGAAATCGTCAAGAACGCAATCTGACCCGGTCCGCCGAGTCACCTGTATCGAACACGAAGTCAGTGCCGAACGCGCGTGCCGTCGATCCGATGGCCGGCGCAGGAGCGGGGTGTGAGTTGGTCGAAACAGCGATGGCGGAACACGAGGACTTCAGGGAACGGGATCCCGGGTCCCTCGTGTGCGCGAGGGCGATTGAGCTTCACGGGCCGTGGGGGCACGTATTCGGTCCGCTGGACCTGGACATCGACGAGGGTGGGGTGACGGTCCTCGCTGCGCAGGCGGGAGCCGCCCGAACGGCCTTGCTCATGACGTTGTGCGGCAGGATGCGTCTGTCGGGAGGGTCGCTGACCGTGCTGAGGCACAGGAACAGACCGGCGAAAGTCTTCGCGCAGTCTGCCATCGCCTGCCTCAACGAACTCGACGACGTCAGTCCCTCGGTGACGGTGCGCGACCTCGTCACCGAGCAACTGCGGTGGAACTCTCCGTGGATGAAATTCGTCCCGCGGGTCCGCGAGGACGGCGTGGAGCGCATGTGCGCGGAGGTCTTCGGTGACGTGCCCCTGCCGTCACTGAACGCCTTCGTCGACGATCTTCCCGAGATCCAGCAACTGCTGCTGCGGATCGCGGTGGCCAACACCCACCGCCCACCACTGCTCGTTGTCGGGCGAATGGACCGGATCGCCGACGACGAAGAACGGCTCAGCTTTCTCGAACGCCTTGTGGCGCTGGGTGAACGGCAGTCGGTGATCACTGCCGACGTCAATCCGCTGCCGGCCGGCAGTGGGGTGCGCGCCGTTGTAGACATGCACGGACTGCTCGGCGCAGGCGATGTCGGCGTCATGACCGAGGGGAAGTGACCCATGCTTGCAGGAATGTCCCTCGGCAGCGATTCGAAGCGGTACTTCCGCGGCGCCATGCCGCGGATCGCGATCATCACCATCATTCTCATGCCCCTGCTCTACGGTGCGATGTACCTGTGGGCCTTCTGGAATCCGTTCGGCGAGGTGAACAGGATCCCTGCCGCGATCGTCAACAACGACACCGGGCGCACCGCGACCGGGCAACAGCTCGATGCCGGTGACCAGGTCGTCAAGTCGCTGATCGCCTCTGGACAACTGGACTTGGCGGAGGTTTCCGAGAAGGAGGCTGCCGACGGTCTCGCGTCCGGAAAGTACTACTACACGATCAGCCTGCCCGAGAACTTCAGCGCCGCGGTCGAGTCACCGAACGGGGATAATCCGGAGCAGGCGGAGCTGATCTTCACCTTCAACGACGCCAACAACTATCTGGCGACCGTCATCGGGCAGGATGCGTCGGAGCAGGTGATCAACCAGGTGAACTCGACCATCGGCGCGCAGGGGGTCGGGCAGGTTCTCACCGGTCTGCAGAGCGCCGGGTCCGGCCTGAAGCAGGCTGCCGACGGCGCCGAACAGCTGGCCGCCGGAATCGACACCGCCAAGAGCGGTGCGGACCAACTCAGTTCGGGTGCGAACGAACTGGCGACGAACATGGTTACCGCGGAATCCGGATCGGCGCAACTGGCAAGCGGCGCATCCCAACTCGCGACCGCGATCGACGGGGCCACCACACCGTTGATCAACGCCCTCGACAGCGGCGCCGTCCCGAACATCGGCGGCCAGGTGTCCGAGCTCCGGCAGTCCCTCGAGGCTCTCGGGAACCGGCTGCCCGAGCCGGCGCCGCCCGCACAAGCCACCGCGGTCACGCAAGCGCTCGACATCCTCAGGCAGAGCTCGGATCCCCTGGTCCAGCGGGCGATGGCGGCACTGTCGCCGCTCACCTCCCAGCAGGTGCGCGGTGACACCGCAGAGCTGCAGGCGGAGATCGGTCGACTCAGCGGTGACGCCCGCGCGGTCGAATACCAGCTCACGGACCCTGACAGCCCTCTCCAGTCGGGTCTGGCACTGCTGCAGAACGGCGGGATCGCGTCGGACTTGAACCAGTTGCGTAGTGGCGCCAACGAGCTCAGCAGCGGTGCAGCGACTCTCAGCTCGGGCCTGGTCCAGCTGACCGAAGGCAGCAATCAGCTCGCCGGCGGCGCCGACCAGCTCGCATCCGGCATGGTCGAACTGCAGTCCGGTTCTGGCGAGCTCGCCACCGCGCTGGACCAGGGAGCCGGGCAGGTGCCGAGCTGGACGGACGAGCAGAAGACCGCGACGGCCGACACACTCTCGACGCCGGTCAAGCTCCAGCAGGACTACACGAACATTGCTCCCACCTTCGGCACCGGGTTCGCTCCGTTCTTCCTCTCCCTGGCCTTGTTCGTCGGCGGCATCATCACCTGGATGTTGCTGACGCCGTTGCAGTCCCGGCCGACAGTCGGTGGCGTGGGCCTGTACCGAACCGTGCTCGCATCGTACTGGCCGGCGTTGCTGGTGGGGATCTTGCAGGTGCTCATCATGTACACCGTCGTCCATTTCGGGGTCGGACTCGAGGCGAAGCACGTCCTCGGCACGGTCGCCTTCCTGATGCTCATCTCGGCGACCTACCTGGCGATGATCCAGGCCTTCAACGCCGTGCTCGGGGTCGCCGTCGGACGCGTGGCCACGCTCGCATTCCTCATGCTCCAACTGGTCTCCGCGGGCGGCATCTATCCCGTGCAGACAACGGCCAAGCCCTTCCAGTACATCCACCCGTTCGACCCGATGACCTACACCGTCAACGGATTGCGGCAACTGACCGTCGGCGAGCACGTCGACTCCCGGCTGTGGATCGCGATCGCTGTGCTGGTCGGGATCCTGCTCGTCAGTCTCACCGCCAGCGCACTCTCCGTCCGCCGCAACCGGCAGTACACGATGGAGCGGCTCTACCCACCCGTGGAGGTGTGACCAACAGACGTACCCGAGAACCGGGCGGTTGCGCGTCATCGTGCCCGGGAATGCCCCAACACTCGTGATCACTGGAACTCAGTATTGGAGAAAAGATGTCGAACTTCTTTGAGGCTCCCGCTGAAACCCTCGCTCCCGCATACACGGGACGGCTCGGAACCGACGCCATCCCGGCACTGCGGATGCCGAAGGCCGAAACCGATCCGGAGGCCGCCTACCGGTTCATCCACGACGAGCTGATGCTGGACGGCAGCTCGCGGTTGAACCTGGCGACATTCGTCACCACCTGGATGGACCCCCAGGCAGATCGCCTGATGGCTGAGACGTTCGACAAGAACATGATCGACAAGGACGAGTACCCGCAGACCGCCGAGATCGAGACGCGCTGTGTGAACATGGTTGCCGCTCTGTTCAATGCGGAGGGGCTCGACGAGTCCGATCCCGCGTCCGCAACGGGGGTGTCCACGGTCGGCTCGTCGGAGGCGGTGATGTTGGCCGGCCTCGCGCTGAAGTGGCGTTGGCGTGAGGCACGGGGGGCGGCAGGCAAGGATTCGGCCCGCCCCAACCTCATCATGGGCAGCAACGTCCAGGTCGTATGGGAGAAGTTCTGCCGGTACTTCGACGTCGAACCGAAGTACCTCCCGATGGAGAAGGGCCGCTACGTCATCACGCCGGAGCAGGTCCGGGAGGCCGTGGACGAGAACACCATCGGTGTGGTCGCAATTCTCGGTACGACGTTCACGGGCGAACTCGAGCCGGTCGCCGAGATCTCCGACGTCCTCGACGAGATCGCCGCGAAGGGTGGCCCCGACGTCCCGCTGCACGTCGACGCCGCAAGCGGCGGATTCGTGGCGCCCTTCCTGCATCCGGAACTCAAGTGGGACTTCCGCCTCCCCCGGGTGGTCTCGATCAACGTCAGTGGCCACAAGTACGGCATGACGTACCCGGGCATCGGCTTCGTCGTGTGGCGCTCGAAGGAGCACCTGCCCGAGGACCTGGTCTTCCGGGTCAACTACCTCGGCGGTGACATGCCGACCTTCACTCTGAACTTCTCGCGTCCGGGCAACCAGGTCATCGGGCAGTACTACAACTTCATCCGGCTCGGTGTCGCCGGCTACACCCAGATCATGGAGTCGCTACGTGACACCGCGCTGATGCTCTCGTCCGAGATCGCGAAGATCGACCACATGCGGATCATCACCGACGGCAGCGCGATTCCCGTGCTGGCGTTCGAGGTCGAGGGCGACCCGGGGTTCTCCGTGTTCGACATCTCCCACGAACTGCGGGCCCGCGGCTTCCAGGTACCTGCGTACACCATGCCGGCCGATGCGGAGGATGTCGCGGTACTGCGAATCGTATTGCGAGAGGGCTTCAGCCGGGACATGGCCTACAAGCTGGTACTGGCGATCAGGGACGTCGCGGCTCGGCTCGAGGCAGGTGCCGAGCACACCGCGAAGGGGTTCGCGCACTGAGCTGACGGGCAGATGAGGCGCAGGTGCGGATGAGCACCTGCGCCTCCCCTGACGTGTGAGTAAGGGACGAGATCGCCGCACGTGCAGGGGAAGTCGGACAACCCACCTGTACCTCTATTCAAGAGAGTGCCACATGCTGATTCATCCAACTCTGCGCATACAGTGCTGGGGATTCGTCATCGGATCTCTCCTGTTCGCCCTCGGATCCGCACCCTGGATATCAGTGGCGATTGGCACCGCCGCCGCGAACACCTCCTTCTTCGTCGGTTCGTGGTTCTTCACCGGCGCGGCGTTCGTGCAGTTGATGCTGAGCGGGGCTGCGACCACCACCGACCACGGCACACCGGCGATTCGAGCCGAGTGGCTCTCCGCGGCAATCCAATTACTCGGCACACTGCTGTTCAACATCAGCACCGGCGCTGCGCTGCACGCACACACGATCAAGAGTGAGACCCACCTCGTGTGGAATCCCAACGCCGAGGGATCGGTCGCCTTCCTGCTCAGCAGCGCCCTGGCCGTCCTGATGCTGTTGCGGGCCAACCAGATCTGGGAACCGCGGTCGAAGGACTGGCAGAGCGTGTGGCTGAACATGCTCGGGTCGATCGCATTCGGAGTGTCCGCCGTGGGCGCGTTCATCACCCGCAACGGCACCGTAATGGACGACGTCCTGGCTACCGGCGGCACGTTCGTCGGTGCGCTCTGCTTCCTCGCGGCTTCGGCACTCTTCCTCGGCAAGGACGAACGGCTGGCCGAGGAGTTCACCGCCGCGACCTGAGTGACACGAACCCACAGCCCTGATCCACCGCTGAGCGAGTCGGCGTGAGCGTCTCGTAAGCGCGAGAGCAAGCAGAATCAGAGTGAGCCGGAGGTATCAACACCCATGACCACCACGACGGAGATGGATCCGCCGGACGAGGCGGTGCCACAGACGGGCACACCGCAGAGTCCGTCTGACCCGCGAACGCCGGGACTACTGTCGCGTACCCTGTCTCGGTTCTTGTTGTGGCTCAGGCGTTTCCACCCAGTCGGCCTGGCCGGAGCCTTGCTGTTCTATTGCTGGTCGCTCTCTCCGTCCCTGCTCCCACGCGTCTGGTATCTGCAGGGTGTAGCCACTGGAATCAGCCTGGTCACCGGGTACGGGCTGGGTGTTCTCATCGCCTGGATCGTGCACAAACTCGGGGTACACATGAACTGGTCCACCTCCATGAAGAGGATCGGTTGGTACCTGTTCGCCGCTACCGCGCTCGTCATCGTCCCGCTGTTTCTTGTTCTCGGTTCGTGGTGGCAGGACATCAGTCGCGAGTTGGTCGGTATGGAGCCGGGAAGCGACTGGGATTATCCCGGAGTGCTCGCCGTGGCGGTGCTTGTCGCGTTGCTCCTGTTGATGGCTGGGCGCGGGCTTCGCCGTCTGGCACACCTGCTGAATCGACTCACGATCCGGTTTCTTCCCGCACCTGTCGCCCGAGGCCTGAGCGTCGTCGTCGTCGGCGTTGTCGTGGTTCTCATGGTCGAGGGGTTGGTGTCGACCGAGATTGCTCGGATCGCAAATGGTTCGGCAATCGCCGCAGATGAGGGCACCCCGGACGGCGTCACTCAACCAGCTGCCCCGGAACGTTCCGGCTCCGATGCCTCGCTCGAACGGTGGGATTCGCTTGGCCGCGAAGGACGCACTTTTGTCGCCGGCGGCCCGGATCCGCAGGAACTCTCCGAGGTCACCGGCGAACCGGCACTCACACCTATTCGTGTCTACGCAGGCTATCGATCCCTCGAAGGAACCGGTGCCGAGCCTGGTGACGAGTCGATGGAGATTCTCGCCGATCATGTCGTCGCGGAACTCGAGCGCACCCGCGCATTCGACAGGGAGTACCTGGCCGTGGTCACCACCACGGGACGGGGTTGGGTCAATCAGGATGTCGCCGCCGCTCTGGAGTACCTCGCGGGCGGCAATTCGGCGATCGCGGCCATGCAGTACTCGTTCCTCCCCAGCCCCTTGGCTTTCCTCGCCGACCGGGTGTCACCACGAACTGCCGGTCGCGCTCTGTTCGAGGCCGTGTACGACCGGTGGAGTCAGCTCCCACCGCAATCGCGGCCGAAGTTGCTCACCTTCGGTGAATCCCTCGGGTCGTACGGCGGCCAGTCGGCGTTCTCCGGCGTACAGGACATGATCACCAGAACGGATGGCGCTCTGTGGGTGGGAACCCCCAATTTCACCGAGCAGTGGCGTCGCATCACGGATTCGCGCGACCCGGGGAGTCGCGAGATCCTGCCGGTTGTGTACGGAGGTCGGAACGTACGTTTCGCGGCCACACCCGCTGATCTGGGCGATACCGCCGGTCTCGGCGTATGGGATTCCCCCCGGATCGTGTACTGGCAACACCCGAGCGACCCCATCGTCTGGTGGTCTTCAGACCTGATTCTCCACCGCCCCGACTGGCTTGCCGAGGAACACGGCTCCGACATCGACAAGGGCATGTCATGGATCCCCTTCGTGACGTTCTGGCAGGTCACGTTGGACATGGTGTTCGCCGCCGAGGTTCCTGGCGGACACGGGCACTCCTATACGACAGAAGCAGCACTCTTCTGGGCGGATATCCTCGGAATCGACGATTCCGGGCTTGTCGATCGAATTTTTGAAAGAATGAACTCCCAGTAAGCACTGATGAACAAACCGCCAGGTAGTTATGACCTGCGTCTCCTACGAGGATCAATCAAATTTCGGGAACCTGGCGCATGAGTAGCCCAGCGGACCACCTGATTCAGTAGGACAGCGAGGCCATGTCACGGCCATCAGTTCGCGGGCCACGGTACCGCTGCAGAAGCCGTAGGTTCATCGAGATTGTGGACGACGACTCCTGACAAGTACCTCGTCGAGATAAGTCACACGCCAATCAGCATTCGCCGCCACCAGTCCTCTGCAACAATTGGGTATGGCGAATGACGAAGGAGCACATTCCGACAACCTGGCCGTACTTCCCAACTTGAGAGACATCGGAGGAGTGAACGCGGGAAACCATTGGCGAGTTCGCACGTCAATTGTCTACCGTTCCATCGAATTGCACCGCCTCCCCGCCGACGACCACAAGTTCAGCCTCCTCGGCATCAAAACGATTTACGATTTACGCACCGCCGCTGAGCGGATCGCGGCACCCGACCCTCAGTTGGACGGAGTCAGCTCGTGCGCCCTGGACGTACTCGCCGACTCCGCCACTGCGCTCCCGGCAAATCTCGCCTCAGCGATCGACGACCAGGGCACCATCGCAAGAATCGGAGAAGCGCTCGGCGGTGGTCGAGCAGGCGAGATGATGGTCGACACCTACCGCCAGATAATTTCTCTGCCCAGTGCGCTGGCTTCCTACAGGTCTCTTTTCGAGGGACTGGCCGGCGGATATCCAAGCCCATCGCTCTTCCACTGCACCACCGGCAAGGACAGAACGGGTTGGGCTGCAGCAGCGTTGCTGAGCATTCTGGGAGTTGATCGATCCGAGGTCTACCGCGACTACCTGCTTACCAATGACCAACTGATCCCTGCACTGCATCCCGTGTTCGCCAAGTTCGAAGCTGCCGGCGGCGATCCAGATGTGCTACGCCATGTCCTCGGAGTCGACAGGTCTTATCTCGATGCAGCTTTCGACGAGATGGACAAGCGATACGGCAACATCGAAGGATACTTCGTCGACGGACTGAAGCTCGAGGAGCACACGATCACCGCACTCAAAGAGCAACTACTCGAACCTCGCTGACATGAACACCGTGCCGTAGTCGACGACCACGCACTCGATCGGTACCGCCACGTCGCAAACCGACGCCAAGCCAATGCGCGACGGACTTTCCGACGCCCGTCTCTTCCCGCTCGCCGATCGCCAAAACGGACAGTTAGTGGCAGGGCCCCGTCCGTCCGCATCCATCCAGCGATACGCGCCCGGCACAGTGCCTCCAGCGCCTCGTACTCGGCGCGCCAGCGGGCATGATCCCCCGCTGTTCCTGGCCACATCTGCGAGCGCCACTTCGTTGGGGCGACGCGCTGACGGCGCTGGTGCTCCCGGCCTTCGAGCTGAACGGCGAGTTCCTGAGCGCCATGGCCGTCGAGCAGCATGCCTGAGCCGACCATGTCGGGCCGCGCCGGGACGCGACCGACTCGCAGAGCTGAGCGAGCTGAGCAGACAGGTGATCGCCGCCTCGCGCGACTACGCGGGCAGACTCCGGCCGCGTGACTCCGCGCGATCCGAACTGAGCCTCAGCGACCGAACAGACGGCCGAAGGACCCACCCCTGCCCGACGCGAGCGGCGCCCACTCGAGGTTCCACAGCTCCTCGACCGTGATCCTGGCGAGGCGGCAGACGAACTCCAGGTGCGCGTCCTCCGGGTCGTCCTCGGTCTCGAACACCGCCTCGGCGTCGATCGGGGCGCCGAGGTCTTCGGCGACCTCGCGCTCGGCGAGCACTCGAAGGCGGGGGTCGTCGCCGAACGACTGGACCACGTAGACGTCGCTCGTGCCACCGAGGGTGACGAGCACCGTTCCCGCGGGCGGCTCGGAGAGCTGCGGAAGCTGCTGGAGATCGAGACCGGGATCCACGAGCACCACGTGAGCGCCGACCTGCGCGGCCGACGGGACGGCCGCGGTGCTGCGGCTCGCGTCGTCGAAGTCGATGGTCGGTTCGGCGTCAGCTCCGAAGGCCGAGAGGTCGGTGTTCGGCACGAAGCCCAGCATGAAGTTCATCGACATTGCGACAGCCTAACGACCGGGGACGGCGGTTCCCCGGATCGAGAAGCCGCCGTGCGCCGCCGGGGTGGCGCGCGCTCCTAGCCGTCGGCCCGCCCGTCCGCGTACTGCGCGACCACGCGGTCACGCCAATCGCGGAAGTCGTCGAAGTTGCCGGCGAGCGCCTGCCGTAGCTCGGCAGCGCTGTTCACCCAGTCCACGTCCTCCGGATCCGGAACGTCTCCCGGGGCATGGTTGGCGCCGGCGACGACATAGGTCGGGTTGCCCTGCGGATTGGCGATGAGGAACCCCGCCGCGACGCACAGCTCATAGATGAACGTCGTCTCCTCGTCCGACAGCGAGGCGTGATCGATCCCACCGCTCAGCGGCTCCTCCTGATCGAGCGGGTCGAGGTACAGGTCGGTCCAGTGGCCGTCGAACGAGAGCGCCTGCCCGTCCGCATCGACCAGAAGCGAACCTTGGCCGTCGCTGTCCACCGCGCGCAGGCCGCGCGCCTCGAGGAAGGCGGCGACGGCATCGCGATCCGCGTCGCGCTGCTCGTCTCCCTGGACGCGTACGAAGATCAGCGAGAATCCCATGCCCGGAATACTGTGTCGTCGCGTGTCCCTCCGCAAGGAAGACAATGACGATCGCCTCGTAGGCTTGCCGACATGGAAGAGTTGCAGTTCCAAGGGACAAATAGGCTGGAATCATGACAAATGCGGGACATACTCGTCCTGGCAACATGGGGATTTCAAGATCTTTACACGACATCTGTCCACGAAATTCCGCGCGAGGACGTCCTTTTGCACTGATCCTCGGCGCCTCCGGCACTCCATCATCACCACCAAGGCCGCGCAGGAGCATGCCCGTTACCGCTCCTCCGCCCAACGGGTGGTTCTGCATCAGGCAGTACTGGCACCCGATACTGACACGGCATTCGACCACATGCGCCGCGAGGCACCCAGAGAGCATGCGCGCCACGACGACCCGGTTTGAAGCTTGATCGCCGCCACTGTGCCGGCAGGGCGAGTTCAGCGTTCGAGCGCTAGGCGTTGTGCGCTCACGGCACGACAAAGGCGCCGGTTCCGGCGATGCTCTCGTAGCCCGTCGTCATCGATGCGGCTACGAGTAACACACATCCCGCCGAAACCGACTCATCGGTATGAAGACCTTGCCGCCGGCTCACCTGTCCCTCATTGCTCTTGCGGCCTGTGCCGCTACAGCGCTGGGGGCCGCACCTACGGCCTCCGCCGAGGTCGTCGACCTGACTATTGCCCCCGGCCTCAGCGCGGGACCGACCACCCCGTTCGGCGTCGGATGCACATATCTGGTGGTGGCCCGCACCGAAGAACTGGTCGAGCCGCGCACCGACATTGTCGACTACACCAACGAATCGACCATGTTTCCCCAGGACCTCGCCTGGAACATCGACCCGTACTACAGCACGCCGGTGATCCTCGGGCACAAAGTCACATTGTGGACCCCGACGGCGCCGGGTGAGCATTCGCTGATGGCATATCAGACCTCAGCCGGCGGACCCATTCAGACGGTCACCGTCAACCCCGCCACTCCCCTCGGTCCGGGTTGCATTGTCGCACCATGACGGGGTTCCGATAGCTGGCGTTGCCGCGGTGCTGACCTCATCTCAGGCCACGACGAACCGGGTGGCAGTCGAGTGCCAGTCCGGACGGCCCTGACGTCGCGCTCACAGTGCGCGCCCCGCTCTCGGCCGAGGCGCGGGTGTTGAGGGCAATCCTCGCCACCATCGACGGCGCCAGCAGTCCACGGGCGTGACCTGCGGGATCGTCACGGGCGACAACCCAACGCGATTCACCCCAGTCCTCCAGGCGGTCCGGGTGCGGCTGCCGATTCGGTCAGGGGACCGTCCGAACGTCACCCGGACACGAGTTCGGCTGATGGTGCGTCAGTTATTTGCACCGCTGACGTGGGCTGCCAACCATCGCTGAACCAGCGACATAGCCAACAGGGAACGTCGCTTGTAGCGACCTTCGAACGAAGTGGTCAGGATGGGCTCGGGGCGGTGAAGTCAATTTGACGGCGGGCGTTGGACATTGTGGTGACAACGCAGGTTCCCAGCGGGCCGACGCGGTCATAGAGGGTGGCGGTGCCGATCGAGATGCCTTCTGAGGCAACGGTGCTGTCGGCCCGCAGCCCGAGCTCGTACCCGAGTGGAAGTCTCGACAGCGTGAGGGTCGCGTCGGTATTTATGTACCCGGCGCCGTGCGAGCCCCAATGGCACACGTGGTTGGCGGCATCGCTGAGGAACGCGGCGCGTTGGAACGGCGAGATCGGCTCGCCTTCAACGAGTGGGGGAAGAGTGTGCCAGGAAATCTTGCGATCGGCGTTCTGGTTCGCTGCGAAGTCGTGTGTCCATTCGCGATCACCACTCTTGAACAGCGGCGGTGATCCCTCCGGGGACACGCACCCTTCTGGCGGCATGGGCAGATCCGGTGCGGGGCTCCACACCCGTCCTTCCGGTTCGACGCCTGTGGTCAGGAACGCCACCGAGGCCCGTGCCCGCACCTTTCCGTCCTGCACGATGGACGCGTCCGCGACCGTGATCCGTGTGCCCTGACGGACGATTTCGCTACCTACCTGGATCGGTTCGTTGGCAACGGGGCTGAACAGGTCCACGGTCAGCCTGGCGGGAATGAATCCCGTTGGGCAGTGGGTCTCGAGCTGACGTGCCATCAGGCCGCAGATGCCGGTGCCACTGAGCTGGGTCTTCGACCAGGGACTGACGGCAAGTTCTTCCGCCACCAGTAGATCCCCACGCTTGCTGAAGAAGCTGACCATCCGGTTCCTCCCATAGTCCAGACACGCAAAACTAGAACACGTTATCGCGTGCAGCGACCGTTGTCTCATGTTCCTCTTCATCGGCATCAAACCGGTCGATCATGGAGGTGAGAACCAATTCGGGCCCGCCGACTATCGGCCGGCCGTTACCGGTCATTCCGGGGAAGTCGGCGGCGCGTCTTGTTGCTATCGAATTACTGTGGCTGGGCCGTCTCTTGCCCCCAGGGGACGGCCGACCCCGCCAGCCCGCCCCACGGAACTGGCGGGGCCACCCCAAAGTTAGTTAGCTCGGAGAACTCCCCGCCATCGCAGTCGAGGCGCACTGCTGCCGTTCTCGTGATCTCGGTGCGCGATTGCATGCCTGGTTGGTACTTTTCCGGGCAGGCAGGAAGGGCCAAGGGGGGAAATGGCAGGCGTTATCGCAGTCATTGTCGGGTTCTTCGCCATCCTTAGCGTGGCGGTTGCGGCGATGGAGAGGCTAGACCGGCGAGATGACTGGGACCCCGATGAGTTGAATTCCGGCCCTCCCGTTTCAATCGACGATTGACACCCCCGACCATCCGACCTGGTCGAGCACATCGAGACCCACCTTCGAATCCGACTCCCACGGATGCTGGCTGGACACGCTGACCCGGCGCCGCCAAGGGGAACCTCTCCCAAGGTTCGATGGGGGTTCGATTCCCCCGGCGGGCACCGCCCAGCCCAGCCAGCTCTTGGGGTGTTCACCCATCAGCGCCCGTTGCGTTCACCTATTGGAACCGCGGACGATTTTCGAACAACGGGTTTCAGGGTTGACGCATTTCACTCTGCAATGCAGAGTCAAGGCATGTCAGCCAACGACTTCTCCGCGGCCACCTTCGACAAAAGGGCGACGGATGCGGCTCAGCGTGTGCGGCTGGCGCGCCGAGTCGCATCGACGAATTTACTGATGATGGGCCTGGGCGCCACGGCGATCGGCATCTCGATCCTGGCGGACCAAGGGCCAGGGGGCTGGATTCAGGTACTGACCGTCCCTGCCGTGTTCCTCACCCTGTGGGCAATCGTCTACCTCCGCGTCCAGGCCATGGGGATCCGGAAGCGTGGCGCCGGCTACTACCCGATCGCCCTGGTTGCGGTTCTGTCCATTTTCTTCGGACTGCTTCCCCTGATCTACAATCTCGGCGCATTGTCCCTGCTAGGCGTTGGGTTCTTCGCCATCGGATGGCGTGAGCGGTGCTGGCCGGTCTGGGCGGCAGCGCTCGCCGCGATCGTCGTGGGGCTGGCAACAGTGAGCGAACCGGTCCGTCGATTGCTCGGGATCGAGGAAACCCTGACGAGCTACGTCTGGTCAGGCATCGCCACACTCGTTCTGGCGGTCATTGCCTTGACCGGAGCGGTCCAGTGCAGAATCGCCGAGAGCCAGGGACTGCGAGTTGGCTGACACGCACCACCCCATCACCGGCCTCGATGACACGGTTCACCAGCGAGTGCGGCTCGCCATCATGACCACCCTGTGTGATGGCATGGAGCTCGAATTCTCCTACCTGCGAACCACATTGGGGCTGACGGACGGAAACCTCGGCCGACACCTCGAACTCCTGGCCCAGCACGGCTACATCTCAATGCGAAAGACCTACAACGGCCGTCGCCAGCGATCGTGGATCCAACTGACTCCCGTCGGGGAAGCTGCACTCTCGGCCGAGGCGCGGGTGTTGCGGGCAATCCTCGCCACCATCGACGGCGCCAACCCTCCGGAGTAGGTGCCATGAGCAGTCGGCCGGCTAACGAGGTGCCGACGCTCCGCGGATCTTCGTGTGGCGACCGATTCGGCATAGTGCAGATGGCCAGAAGTGCATTGAGGAGACGCTCACCACCGGCACCGACCGCACTGCTCAGTCGGGACTCGCGACGTCTGCCAGCGCCCGCTCCAGCGGTGGACAGATGACCAGCGCGCACAGGTACGCGACCACGGCAATCAGGTAGGGCGCGAGCACCTGACCAAAGCCCAGCCATACGGACACCGGGACGCTGAGCAGCAGCGTGGAGAAGCCGACAGTGAGGGCGAACATCTGCCGCCACCGCCACGGCCGCGGCGCCGTCACCCGCCCGAACATGATCGCGATCCGGGCACCCGCGAGTGCGCACACCCCGATCAATAGCCCGGCCACCCCGGCGATCGGCAGTGCGAGGACCCAGAACACCGCGGGGGCTTCGCGCACGAGCCACACCGCGGTCACCAGCGCTACCGCGATGGGGATGGTGAACAGTCGGCCCTGCCAGGTCATCGAGACGCTGATCCTGTTCCTCAGGAGGCTATTGCGACGAGGATCGCAGGGCGATCGGTCGAGGCGTCGACCGCTACCGCGGGCGTCCCGCTTCTGATTCCCACAAATGTCTGAGCGAGACCGTTACTGCTCGGGTAACCGAGTATCTCAACCACTGCGGATGCGTCGCCATCGGGCGACAGCCGGATCGGCAGCTCGTCGCTCCCCCAGGCCGCGCCCGAGTCCACTCCGGTCAGGTCGATCTGCAGAATGCACGAACCCGAGATGAACACAGCGCCACCCGCACCTTGCAGCAGTGGCATCTGAACGAAGCGGGCGGTCCATCCAATTGCTCCGTCGCCACTCAGGCGGAAGACGATGGTATCGCCACTGGCGGTACGGTCCATCTCGATCGAATCCAGGGTGGGTAGGGCAGGCACAGGCGGCGGCACCTCCCCGGGTTGCACTGGCACCAGCGCTGCGCTGGGTCGTGCCAGCAGCGGATTGCCGACGAGAAGGCGTCCGGAGAACGACTCGAACTGTCGGCAGGGCACATCCTTCGTCGCGCCGCCAGCCTCGGGACCCGGATGGTGTGCGTCCCGGGTTCCGCACGCGGTCACCGACACCCCCGCTGCAAGTACGAAGGCTGTTGCCCTCACCCCGGTTCGCTTGGCTGCGAGCACGCTGCATTCCCTCTCGCGGTCATCGGTCCAGGATGCGATCGTGCCCGCCGCAACTCCAGACAGAGGAGGCGGACTTCAGCACTCGACCGGCACCGCAGGCCGCAACGGAGCACCACCGCGTTGGGCAAACTACCCAGACGCCGCCGGCGCAGCGCCCTCCGGAACGAACGCGCCCTCACCAACACTGAGCACTGCCCCGGTGTTTGCATCGATGAGCACCGACTTGACCTTCGACGATCGAAGAAGATCACGATCCTCATCGGAGAGTCCCTCCAGATGATTCGAGTTCGAGTCTTTCGCCTTCGCGACGGCCACCTCCACAGCCGCCACCACACCCTTGTCCGGTACACCCTGCGCAGACTCGCTCGGAACCGCATAGGACGGAGCGAAACTGAACGCCACCACCCCCACCGCAGCGACCACGACAAGTTGGCGCCTCGCCGAAACCATAGATGACCCCCGCCTCTGCAATGGATGGAACGGCAGCCCGACCATACCCGTTCGTCACGTGATTCATCGGAAGGCCGTCGGCGCACGGATCACGCTGCGGCGCAACACCGTAGCGTTCAACAGATCAGAACTGAACCAYGCCGCGATCCCGTCAACACAAGCCCTGGCGGGCCGTCCAGCGACCAGGTCCTCGAAAGCCGGCGACAGCCGCGACCTGTATAGCCGGACGACCGGCAAAGTCGTCGTCGGGCTCAGCCTGCCGAACTATCACGTCGGTCACGGCCCCCGTATCCGAACACTGTTCGGCGGCCAATCAAAAGCAGCGGGTGTTGCTGGAGGCCCCCCTAACGTCGCCGCCACGCTGGAACGCATCCAGATTTGTGTGATCAGGAGCCATCCTTAAGTGTGACTACCGACCGGTAGGCCTATCCAATCCGCATGCAGCCCACCACGCTCCGTCATTGGTGAACACCCCTCCATAGGGTATTCACCCATCAGTGTCGATCGGGTTCACCTATCAACCCGCCAGTGACGGAATCCAGGCATTTCCGGCCGAATTTTCGGATCTACGTCGACGACCCGCCGTCTGCAGAACTTCGGTGGGCACTTCCCGGTCCATGGTCTCGTCCACGTGTGGTGTGCGGTGTGCCGTGGTGTGAGTGAGTAGGAATCGGCCGGCTATCAGCGACACGGGAGGCGCGGCGATCGTTGATCGTTGCGTGCTGAAGCAAGGTGGGACATCCAACCATCTGCCATCCTAAGTCGATGACCGGTGAAGGCCCCCACGGACGGCACGACGACCGTGTAAGGCGCAGCGAAGATCCACCTCCCAGCCGCGACGAGATCCTGGCCATGATGAATCAACGACTTGAAATCGTCACCGCTATTTTGGCCGGCGTAGACCGCCGCAGCGAGCTGATCACGGTTGTGGCAGGGGCATCCGATGACGATGCAGCCCGACAAGCCGTAATGGGACTACTCGGGGTGACGGAAACAGGTGCTGCCGCCATCCTCGGGATGCAGGTCAGGAGGTTCAGCGCTCAGGAACGGCAGCGCATTCAGCTCGAACGAAGCGAAATTGAAGCGGAATGTCGAAGACTCGAGTCGTAACCAGCGGCCACAACCGCATTGACCGACGTAGAGCAGGTCAGGGGACTGCCCCTAGTACAGCTGACTCGTCACCCCAACCGGAAGCAATCCTCCCGTCGCCGTTCAGACGGCGCCGGCAAGTCATCGAACCGGTGACGGCACACCTGACTAGCTCAACCTGGAGTTAATCCAGATCTGTGTGATCAGGAGCCATCCTTAAGTGTGACTACCGACCGGTAGGCCTATCCAATCCGCATGCAGCCCACCACGCTCCGTCATTGGTGAACACCCCACCGCACCCGGGTTTCCATGCCGGCGCGCCGCGCACATGGGTACCGGGGGGAACTCGCCAGCAGGCGCCGGCCGATAGCAGCCGATATGACATTTCCCCAGGTCGTGAGCCTCCGCCGTCGGCGGATCAGCGTCTCAATCCGGCGTGGACGGCGGCCGCCCAGGCCATGGCGTCACGTTCGTTCCCGCAGGGGAAGAGCACGGCGGCCCGGTCCACCACGGCGGCGGAGACGGGGATGCCGGCGAGCGCGGCCTCCAGGATGCCGGGCAGGATCGCGGCCTCGGGTTCGCCGTACTCGTACGAGGAAGCAACGTCCGGACTCGAAGTCGTCGAGTTCGGTGCCGATCTCGGCGGCCAGGTCCCAGTAGAGCGCATCGACGCGCGCTTCACGATCGGCCCGCGGCATCACCCCGAGCCCCTTCCGCCGTCCGCCRTCGATCCCAGAGGCCGGGGAGCCCGACACCCCCCGCCTCGTCCGAGGACGCGGGGCGGCCGACCGGCCGTCTGCCCGCGCCGGGTCCGGACGCTGCCGCGTCCGCTGCCAGCGTCTCGATCCCGGTGACGATGCCGGCGATCCGGGTGAGGTCGTACTTGCCGCTGAGCCAGATCCGGGTGATGTCGGCGATCAGATCCGGGGGCACCGCCAGACCGGTGGTCGCCGCGGCGTCGACGGCGATCTCCACCGCGAGGGTGGGCTCGCCGGCCTCCACGAACTCGTCGATCAGCGACATCAGATGATCGTCGACACCGGGCCTGACGTGCTCCGCCAGGTCCTCGGCCACTTCGAAGGGATCCCGCATGGGCGGTAGCCTATGCGCCGGCACCCCGTCGACCGGTTCGGCTCCGTCCCGGCACCGGTGGGCCACTCGATCACGGGAAGCGTGCCCGTCGCAGTGGCTCTGCCGCGTGCCGCTGTGACCTGATGTCCTCCGTGTCCTTCCGCCCCGGTCGCCCTTTCCCCGCCCGATAGGTGAGCCGACCGGGCCGGTAATCCCCTCTTATGTCAGCTAGCGATAGGTCATCGCTCGAGCTGACGGCTTCGCCTCATCAACCCAGTGCGCACAAAGCAGTTCAAGCGAGGTCTGATCAGATGTAGTTCCCTGTCGTCCTGACGGATGGCTATGTCAACCGCCAGTGGCCCCACCTGACGGTGGAATCTGGCCCCACCCGTGGTTGGGTGTCGAGTTGCGAGCCAAGGGGTCGGTGGTTCCCGAAGTGTTCCACTGCTGTGGTCGAGGTTGAGACGGCTGACCAGCGGTAGCGTGACGGCATGAGCGATCCAGGACGGGAACTACGCAACCTGACGTCACCTGCGTTCATCTCCAACGGTGACAACGGCATCCGGAGCTGGGTGTCGAGCGTCCTCGCGGAGCCCGGAGGGCTTCGATTCAGCATCGTCGCGATTCGCACAGATCCTGCCTCGGTTGACGAGCTGCTCGACTCGCCTGTGTCCGCCGAGCTGCGAATGGTCAACGAGGATGGATACTCGACGAATATCCAGGTCGGATGGGGTGGGCATGGGTCACCAGACCGGTACGTTGCCGAGTTCAATGTCCTGCGGTCGTGGATCGATGCGGCCGGTGCTGGCCGCCTCGTTCTCCGTGCCGGAGACACAACTGGTGGGTCGATCGAACTGGATCTCGCCAGATGACTCCCTAACTCGGGAGTGAGATAGCGGTGGAGAACCCCCGTGGCACACAGCCGCGGGGGTTCTCACCCATCTACGAGCCCGTCCCGCCTCCGTCCTACCTGTACGGCCGGGGGTCAATCCTTTGGAGCTGTTCATCGTTGTCGGATAGATGGCCGATCGGTCGGCATAGTGCTGGCCAAGGCTGCCGTCTGCAAGCGTGAGGCGCACTGGTCGACGGATACGCTGTTCAGGATGTGTCCACGACTATGTCCAATACGACGAGAAGCGGGAGAGAATGATGCGGACCCGGAGCCTTCTGGTTCTCCTCCTGGCCGCACTCGCCGTCGCTTCTGGATGCTCAAGCCCGGATCCGGTGCCCGATAGGACGCCGCAGTTCTCGCCCGGGACCTTCAAACTGACGTGGATGTCAACGCGCGACACGACCGGCATCAACATTGCGCACAACACTGTCACTGTAATGCGAAACGGCTTTGAAATCGGAAGGACTGAGACCTCTTCGTCACTGGTAACACCGAGGCGCGAGAACTCGCCAGTCCACGCCGTGTGGTTGGTTGGAGATGGGCCGAGCCCGCGACGCGTCGCAACCTTCAATTTGACCATGCTGGTCGATCGGGGCGTCCGGACAGTGGACTTGGACCCATGGAACGACGAACGGGAGGTCATGGTAACGACGGAGCTGTCGAGCGACGTGACGAAGCCAAGTCCCGACCCCTTCCTTTCGGTAACACTTGAGTAAAGAAGCGCCGCGCCTGGAGTAGCATTCCGCTCGGTCTGTTTAAGTTGCTCAGCGTACGAGACAAAGAGCACGACTCCGAACTCTGTGTGACAAAACAGAATTGAGAGGTCCTTGATGCTTCGACTCATTGACATGACACCCAGCAATCGCCGTTCACGGATGGGAGGACGGCTCGCGCTTGCTGGACTTGCAGCAGCAGCAACATTGGCCGGGCTCGGGACCGGATCCGCGGCTGCACAACCTTCCACGGTCAGCGGATACAGCGCGACGCAGGACGCGGCGGCGGCTGCGGCGTCGGCGACACTCGTGTCCGGAGGATGGAGCTACTCCGCTTGCCACGCAAAGGGGCAAGCCGGCCTGGGCCGCGTCTACAGCTGGTACGAGTGCCGCCCTGTCGGTGGGTCATACCAACTTTGGGTAGTTTTCGATTGCACGATCTGCCGTCCCGCGCCTGACGGCATCAAGGAGTCTGAGTAGTCGATCGGTCCAGGCCTTCGTGGGCTTTGGGCTATCGCTCCGCAATCCATCCTGCGTGGGTGAATTTCGCTGCGAGACGCTCATGCTCGATCGTCCAGCGACGATCGTAGTCCCCGAACGTCTACTACCGTGCCCTCTGCGCACTGTGCGCAGAGGGCACGGGGCAATGCACTCACCGACCTTCAGCCCAGATCAACCGCCCAAGGACCAGTCAAAATTGGCCTGGTTCAGGCAGTCAAATGCGACGACAGTCCTGGTCAGCGAGACCATCCGAAATTCTGAGAACGAATTCGCCAGGAGATTGCTCCCAGTGATCAGGGATCTCGGCCGGGGTAGCTGATCGAGCACAGAAGGCGATGGGAAGGGCCCAGTGCCTTCTACGATTGGGCAGCAGCCTCTGCCGGTCGTGCGGCTTTGGTGTGGGCGAGTCGGTAGCTGTCGGTGCCTGTTTCGATGATGGTGCCGCCGAAGGTGAGTCGATCGACGATCGCCGCGCACAGGCGCGGGTCGGTGAAGGTCTTGGTCCATCCGGAGAACGACTCGTTCGAGGCGATCGCGACGGAGTTCTTCTCCTCCCGCTCGGTGAGCACCTGGAACAGCAGTTCGGCGCCGCGCCGGTCGAGTTCCATGTAGCCGAGCTCGTCGATGCACAGCAGGTCGACACGTCCGTAGCGGGCGATGGTCTTGGCCAGCTGTTTCTCGTCGGCGGCCTCGACCAACTCGTTGACCAGTTTCGTGGCCAAGGTGTACCGGACCCGGTAACCGGCTTCGGCTGCAGCGGTGCCCAGCCCGATGAGCAGGTGCGACTTGCCGGTGCCGGAATCGCCTATCAGGCAGAGGGGTTGGCCGGTGCGCACCCAGTGGCAGCCAGCGAGGGTGTTGATCGTGGCGGGGTTGATGTTCGGGTTGGCGTCGAAGTCGAAGTCGGCCAACCACTTCGTGCGCGGGAACCCTGCCGCCTTGACTCGGCGGATGCTGCGCCGCCGCGTGCGGTCGTCGCACTCGGCGAGCAGCAGTTCGGCGAGAAACCCCTCGTAGGTGAGTTGTTCGCGTTCGGCGACGGTGAGCATGTCGACGAACCTGGTGCGCACCGTCGGTAGCCGTAGGTCCCGGCAGGCCTGCTCGATCGCGGTGGCCGCGGCCTCGGGAGTCAGGCCCCGCCGGCGCCGCACGGCGGGTGTGGGTGGGGTGGTGGTCATGTCGATGCTCCTGACGAGGTGGTGGGCGCGGCGTCGCCGGGTGGATACTGCCGGCGGGTGAGGAGCTCGTCGTAGACCGAGATGGACGGCGCCGGCCGCTGGTCCGGCGGGAGGCCGGCGATGACCGCGCCGGGATCGACCAGCCGCCGCGCGGTGAGGCTGACGACCTTCTGCTCGACGGGAATCTGCGGGTGAACCCGATGGCCGTCCTCGGACCTTGTCGCTGCGGCTTTGCGGGCCTCGACGGCCACCACGTCCGCCGACGCGGCACCGATGCTCACAGCTGCGCGCAGCCCGGCGATGACGTCGGCATGGTCCATGTGTCGGTGCAGCAGCAGCACCTCGACCAGGGTGCGGGTGCCGTMCTTGTCCCCCGCGACGGTGCGGGCCAGCGCCCAGAACGCGTCGTGGGCGGTGGTGAACGCGCCCGACGCACGCGCCTGGCCGAGCGCGGTCGAGCCCGGGAGCGCGCCGGGTTTGTGGGCCAACACCTCGAGATAGTGGTCCAGGACCAGGGTTTGGGCGCCCTTACGGGTCAGGCGCTGATGACGAGCGATTTCGCGGCGGCCGTCGTAGATCACCACCTCACTCGCCTGGAGCGAGACTCGGACGGTGCGGCCGATCAGGTAGATCGGCACAGAGTAATGGCACTGGCGCACCGTCACCCGCCCGAACCGGTCCACCCGCGGTGTCAGCCACAACCCGGACTCGAAGTCCTCGACCGGCAGCGGCCGCAACAAGGGCTGTTCGAGCGCGAAGTCCTCGCCCACGGTCCGGATCCGCCCGTCGATCCGGCGACTGTCGTCGGCCTCGTCCGCGACGGCGAGGCGCGCGTTGAGTTCATCGAGCGAAGCGACCTTCGAGACCGGGACCAGGTGGTTGCGCCGGAAGCGGCCGACCTCACCCTCGACCCCGCCCTTCTCGTGCGCGCCCTCGATACCTGGGATGCAGTAGAACGAGTCGAACCCGTAGTGCGAGCGCAACAGGATCCAGCGGTCGGATTCCTTCCTGTTGCGCCCGAACAGCACCCGTGAGACCGCGGACCGGAGGTTGTCGTAGCGGATCTTCCCGAACGGAACCCCGCCCAACGTGTTGAACGCGATAACGTGCCCCTCGATGAACGCCTCCTGGCCCTGCGAGGCGAACACCCGATGGACCGCCTTGCCGGAACAGGAGAGCCGGAAGGTGAACAGGAAGCACTTCGTCATCGTCCCGGCCAGGTCGACCCACACGTCCCCGAAGTCGACCTCGGCCTCGGCGCCGGGCGGATGGCCCTGGAGCACGAATGCCATCTCTACCCGCGCGCCGGCCTCGGCGGCGATCTCGGGTCGGCGGCGGGCAACGTAGTCCCGCACCGTCGAATACGACACGTCGGCGAGTCCGTGTTCGTCGATGAGCCGGTCTCGGATTCGGGTTGCGGTGTGTTTCTGTTTGCGCGGTGCTGTCAGGTCGGCCCGGAGCATCTCGTCGATGACCGGTTTGAACCTCTCGAGCTTCGGGGCAGCGCTCGACCGCGGTTTGCGTGGAGGTGGGATCGGTGACTCCAACGCCGCACGGACCGTGCGGCGGTGCACACCGTGCCGGTCGGCCAGCGCCCGGATCGACAGATTCTCTCGCCGCGCGTCGCGGCGGATCGCCTCGAACAGTTGCACCCGATACGGCTCCAACCCGAACCCCTCACGGCGGCGGTGTGGTGGAACCGATCATCCGCCCGGTCGCGGCGCCAGGGCTCGTGGGCGCCGAAACCGTCGCCCCGGGCGTGTCGGAGGTGGGGCCAGTTATCTCCGTCACCACTCACCCGACTACCCGGGGGTGGGGCCAGATTTCTCCGTCATGTGGGGCCAACTAACCCTGGCAGAACCATGACGGAATCCCCATTCGGCTGGCGAACCATCAGCCATGTCCCGGGGGCATAGACGAGTTCCTCGGTCGGTCGCGTCACGATCAGTGCGCCGCTGTCATGTACGACGAAGGTGTCATCGTCGGAGTGCGACGTCTCGACAGTGCCAGTTGGATCCTGAAAGTCTCGACAGGTCACCTTGAACATGCGGACCAGTCTGCCCCTGCCCCCGCTATCGCGTACCTCTTTGGGAATCGCCAGACCGGTTCCCAGACGTCACCGGCAACGAGGCGCGGTTTCACAGGATGCGCCGGCGGTACAGCCTATGGACCATCCCAATGGAGCCAGCGGGGCCGACACTTCCCCGCTCGCCCGCGCCATGCGGACGACGCGCTCGCCGGGGCCTGTGCACTTCTCGTGGTGCCGCCGGGCAAGATGACCTGCTGGATGCTGTTGTTCTTGGCGTTGGCGTGGATCATCGATCGCTACCAGGTCAAGACCGACAAGGCGTCTGGGATCATCAACGACCCGAACGACTGGTGCGACGAGCAGGACGACCCGACATAGATCGTCGATCTGATCCGCCGCGTGACGACGGTGGCGGTCGAGACGATGAAGGTCGTCGATTCGCTGTGAGTACGGCTGGGGATCGATACGAGGAAGCTGTCGGTCCCTGCAAGTAGGTTGCCAGCCATGGCGACGCTTCTCGCATCTGACACAACTGACCTTGTTGCAGCGTGGGGTTCTGCTGTTAGCGCTGGTGCAACAGCGATCGCGTCCCTGGCGGCCATAGCCGCCGCGGCTGTCGCCATTCGCACCCTTCGGGCATCCAAGCGAGACAGTCGAGACCGTTCACGACCGATGGTGGGTGCACTTCTTGAGAAGGATCCGCATCCGAACAGCAAAACCGCAGACCTTGTCGTACGGAACTACGGGGCCAGCGTGGCTTACAACGTCGAAGTGACTTTCGACCCAGCAATCGAAGACACAGGAACTCGTAGTGGCGAGAACAGTTTCGTCCCACTTCTGTTGGGCCGCTACGTGCACCCGATCTCCAACCTGATGCCAGGTGTCGAGCTCCGCAGCCTGTGGTTCATCGGAAAAGGTACGGACGCCGACGGAGTCCTGCTGAACGACGAACCGATCTCGGACGTGGTGATGGCAACCATCCGGTACTCCGACAGGGCCRACTTTTGGGACAAAGAAGCGAACCGGTACACAGAGGAATTCCGGCTGGACATGGCGATCGTGCGCAACAGTGTCAGCTCTACGCACTCCGATGATCACCTCGGGTTGCACAAACGATCCACGAAGGCGATGGAAAAGATGGCCCCCGCGATAAATACGCTGGCGACGAAGGTGGCGCGCATCGAGGAGTACTCGAAACCCGAGGCCGTTCGTGAGCGGGAGGCAGCCCAGCAGGCTGAATCGATGCGCGTACATGACGATCTGGTCCGGCAGCTCCTGCCACACAGTCCGAGAAGGGCTATCGACACCTCGGAGTAGGTGACCGCCAGCAACGTCTCATTTCCTTGGAAGTGAGACGGTCGTGACCCGACGGCCGCCTGGGCGGATCGTCTCAGGTCGGCCCGTCTCACAAGTTAGTGCCATTTCTATGTGTCACAACAGCCGTGCAGATACAACTTTCGGACGAGGACTGCTGGCCAGCAGTGGGTTTCGCGAATCAGACCCACCCCGAGACAGACTGTCAAGCCAGCGTGGAAGCTCCACAGCATGTCGCGGCCGAACGCATTGTCTCCCGGTGGCGTCAGGGCTTCCTGGCGGCAGCCGCCGAGCCGGCCAACCCCGGCGCGCAGATGGGCGGGCGCTGGGTACCCCGCGCCGCCGTCGACGGCTTGTTCACCGACCTGCGGGAACTCGACGGAAAGCCGTTGCACGGCAAGTCCGTCACCGAGGTCAACGCCCGCGAAGTCAGCGAGGAGTCCTCGTCGGTCACCCGGTACGACCTGTATCGCACGAAGGCCGTCGACCGCGGCGCCGACCACGTCGAGCGCTACGAGCGGGTCGCCGGAGGCGATCTCCAACTGACCTGGCAGGCACCGGACAACACCGCCGCACCCGAGGTGGCGAGCACCCCGAGCGTCGACCTGGGCGTCCTCGACGGACTCCGCGCCGCCGGCTCAGCCTTCCCCAGGCAGCTCGGAAAGATCCAGCGCACTACCGAGTCCGGGGACGGACCGGAATCGTCGGGACCGGAACTCGACCCGCCCAGCCACGCCGTCGACCCCGAGCTGTAGCCACCAAGCTCCTTCCCTCGGAGCCCTCGTGACGTCGAACTGATCGGACTCCGTGAAGCCCCGTAGCGTGAAGCGTCATGAGTTCCGAATCAGCGGCCGCACGTGAAGTGATCGCCAACTTCGCGCAGGCGAGCGCGGATGGGCGATTCTCCGCACTACGATCATTGGTTCCCGAGGATGGCGACGGACCGCTGCTGGCCCCGTTTCTGCTCGCGGTTGCGGCCGATGTGCCAGAGGACGACTTGGTAAGGATCGAAGCGGTGAGGGTCTTCGAGATCCTTCGGATCGATGACGATTCCCTTGCCGAGAGATGCCGCGGAGCGCTGATCGACCTGGCCCAGACAGACGACGATTGGGATGTCCGCAACGCCGCTGGTTGCGCGGTGTTCGACCTGCCGGGCGCCGAGCGTGAACTCGAGACGATGCGCTCTGTGATCGCAGCGGAGAAAGAGGGCTTCGTGCGCGAGAACGTCGGAGCGGCACTGGACATGTTCCTCCGACGCCGCGACTCCGCTTAGCCGAGGTGCCGGTACAGCGTGCTCCGCGCGACCTCGAGCACCTCGGCGATCTCCGACATGGGCACGCTCTCTGCGCGCATCTTCTTGGCCTGTCTCGTCTTCGCGGCGGTGAGCGCGGCCGGACGGCCCCCGACACGGCCCCGCTCGCGGGCCGCGGCGAGGCCGGCGACTGTCCTTTCCTTGATGAGGCTGCGCTCGAAGTCTGCGAGTGCACCGAAGATGTGGAAGATCAGCCGCCCGCCGGCGGTCGAGGTGTCGATGGATTCCGTCAGGGACCGGAAGGCGACGCCGCGCTGCTCGAGCTCGGCGATGGTCTCGATCAGGTGAGGGAGGCTCCGACCGAGTCTGTCGAGCCGCCACACGACGAGGGTGTCGCCGGGCCGCAGTACATCCAAGAGGGCGGCGAGCTCCGGCCGATCGGTCTTGGCGCCGGACGCGATGTCGGTCCACACCTTGAAGCAGCCCGCGGCGCTCAGAGCGTCGCTCTGGAGATCGGGGTTCTGGTCGGCGGTCGAGACTCGGGCGTAGCCCAACAGTGTGACTCGCAGCGATAGATGGCGGGGTTCTCGCGGCGTCAGGTGGCGCCAACGGCAAGGATGCTGCGGGCGGTGTTGACGAGATGATCGTGGCATACGCCTCACCTGACTCGATCAGGCTCGACTAGTCCACGTCGAACACGTTACGGGTGGCCCCGACCAGGCGATTCATGGTCGGGGCCACCCGCCGCGGACATAGCCTGACAGCATCTCTCGGTCGGTGCCGGTGTTCGGGACCGGGAGCGGGCCACCAGGCAGGGAAGTCCGTCGATGCAGGTATGGACGACCCCTTGACTCGGCCAAAATCTGGTTCGAGCTGGGGTGCGGATGCCTGACCAGCACGCCCAGCTCTACTCAGTCCTTCTCAGAACGGATACCAAGGACTGCGGCAAGAAGGGCGCCGGCGAGTAGGAAGAGCACGATTCGCGAGCTTCGCTCATCGCCACTCAGATCAGCCCAGGTAAGTGCTTGTGCGATCGCAGCGACCAGGTAGAGGCCAACTGCGGCACCCGAGTATCGGTTCACGAACCGATCGACGCCGCGGCATCGGTGGCAGCCATCGTGAGTGTGGTTCGTTTCCGCATGCAATACCCCCAGTGTTCGAATCCGACTATGGAATTCAGCAGCGAGACACGAGGTCTACACGGCCTGAGCCTCGCAGACAGATCGGTCTCCTTTGCGCCAATTGTCAGACTGGGCGTGTCGTATCTCTGGCAATGAAGTCCCGGCACGCTTCAGTGGTTCGGCGCTCAACTGGATACGTCTAACACTCCTGGCTTCCGGGGCCACCGACTCCCACAAACGTTGAGATGTCATCCCGGCACTCCCATTCTGCCCTGACTGGGCGTCCTGTATGACGAACCACCAACAGGACGACCGAAAGAGGAGTCGAGCTCGATCGCGGCCAGCGCGATCATCCCCGCCGGCCATCCTGTTTAACCGTCCTGCATGTCAATCCGGTATGGGTTGCCTTTGCCGGACTATCGGCGGGCTTGCCAACGGTAAGTGGCGGTCCCGGTTCAGGTGATGCCGATGACGAGTGTGCACTGGGCGGCTTCGATGACGTCGTTGGTGATGGTGGAAAGTTCGTTGATCTTCAAACCACGCTGGATCTGGGGGAAGAGCCGTTCGAGGAGCCGGAAGTTGCCGCGGGTGATGCGGGCGACCGCGGCGATGGCCTGGGCGTCGGTGAAGTCCTCGGGGTCGAGGGTCTTGCCGAGTGAGCGCCGGTGCTGCTGCAGGACGAACAGCAACTCGTCCTTGCCCAAGGGACAGTATTGGTGGGCGAAGTCGGCATCGACCCCCTCGACTAGCCTGCCTCTAGCGTGACTGCCGGTAGACGATGACCAGCGAAAAGGGACTTGGAATGCGATGGTGGATGGCTATTGCGGTCCTCGTGGCGGCGATAGCATTGCCGGTGGCCACACCGGGGACAGCTCACGCGTGCTCGTGTGTGTACGAGCAGAACGGCCCGCAGATCCTCGAACAGGTCGCAAGGGCGGCGTCGGTATTCGCCGGGACCGCGACCGAGCAACGCATCGACGGTAACACCGGATTCTACGAGTTCACTGTGCGGGAAGTGTTCGCCGGCGACGTTGGAGTCAAGACAGTGGTTTCGTCCAGCACGCAAAGCGCCGCCTGCGGACGAGGGTTCGATATCGGCAGCGAGTATCTGGTGTTCACCAACACTTACCAGACCCATGGTGCGCAGTGGGCGGTCAATAGTTGCTCGGCCACCACGGAATCCACCAATGGCCGCACCCGTGACGCGGCCATCGCAATATACGGTCCTCCGCAGACACCTAGACCAGACGAACGCCAGGTCCGGCTTGATGACGTCGGCATCCGGTGGTGGCGGTGGGCCGCCGGCTTAGGGGGTGCCGCGGTGGTGTTGACGCTCGCAGTCGGGTTGGTACACAGGCGGCGGCCTCAGTCGTGAGAATCAGCGCAATCGCACATGCACCTCGCCGCCCAGTATCCCGTGATGATGTTCGGTGCGGCCACGTCACCAAACCCGGTTCTAAGTCGCGGACATTGTGGCTGCCCGACTTCCTCGTCATCGGCGCCCAACGCCGCCACCAAGCGACCACAGAACACCGCCACATAGCGATCAACTCCACAGCCCAACAGTGTGCTCACGGCGGTGAGTGTCCCAGAACTCGCTGACAGGCCCCGGTTTTGGGACTCGAGCAAGGAGACACCTGGGACACTCGAGTCGCTGGTCGCCGGACCACGCTCCCACGACCGGATTCGTGTCCGGGAAACGAGGACTTCAGCCGGAGAGCCCTGCGAGCTCCGCTGTTGGGCATGGCCCACAGCTCCCGACCGCTCCCCACCGCCGGTTCCTGCTCCCGCCTATTGCTGCGGGTCGACGGCGTGCACGACTCCCCACCGTGATGGCGGAGCCCTGGCTCGGGGCCACCGGAATCGAGCAGCTCGACGGCCACCGCTTCGTGATCCACTGCGAGGACGGCCCCAACCTCACCGCGCGCGGCGTCATCGTGGCCACCGGATTGCGCGACGAGCTACCCGCCATCCCTGGCCTTCCAGTGCGCTGGGGCATCGACGTCCTGCACTGCCCGTACTGCCACGGCTACGAGGTGCGCGACACCCCCATCGGTCGTACTGGGCGGAGACAACCGGCCGTTCACCCTGCACCAAGCATCCCTGGTCCGGCAATGGTCCGCCGACGTGGTGTTCTTCCCCGACCGGATCACGCTGGACGCGGACGAGTGCTCCCGACTGACCGCGCGCGGGATCCGCATTGTTGACGGGGAAGTCGCGCGACTGGTGACGCGCGGCAATCAGCTGCACGGCGTCGAGCTCACGGCTGGCGTGGTCGTGCCGAGAGCTGCGGTGTTCGTCGGCCCGCGCTTCGTGCCGCAGCATGATCTGCTCATCGGCCTGGGTTGCCAAGTAGGTGACGACGGGTGGGTATCCACCGATCCGACGGGCCGTACCAGCGTTCCCGGGGTGTGGGCCGCCGGCAACGTCGTCGATTCACCTGCTCAGATGATCAATGCCGCAGGGGCCGGCACGAAGGCCGCCATCGCGCTCAACCACCACCTACTGGAGCAGGACGTCGAGCTCGCCGTCGCGGCAGTGAAGGCACCGCCAGCGCCTTGAGTCAGGACTCGTTTCCGAATCGAGCGGCGACTGCCGAACGCGCCCGGCCGAGTTGCCAGCTCACCAGCTCGGCGAGGAACCTCTACTCACTCGGCTGCCGAAGTGCAGCATCCAGGGAACTCATGAGCTGCGCGACGCGATCCTTGCCCGCTGGAGCCACGGGATACCGGCCAAGGACATCAACCACAGTGGGGGCGGCGCGGCGTCCGGCCTGCGCGATGAGCTGGTTCCCGACGTCGGGATCGTCACCTGCGCTCAACTCGCCGATGCGCGCCGCGCACGCCGCTGCCCGCAGGATGTGACCGACCTGGTGTGCCTTGGCGATCGGATGCAGGTAAGCGGCAGCGGCCGCATCGCCAGCGGCGCGTGCCGCGAGACGCGCGGCCTCGGTGGGTGCCACCTTCGCCGCGCGATGCGCGCCCACCGAAGTCACGCGCTGCAGGTTGGTCCGTCTCGCACCGTGCACGAACTCCCACGCTGCATCGATCGCCGCGCGGGGCCGAGGATCATCGGGCTGCGCAGCCTCGAACACCGCTAGAACTTCCTGGGCACTTTCGGCCACGTAGCGCGCGACAGCTCGAAGTTCGTCGACGGTCAACTCAAAGTCGCCGGACACGGTCGTCATGACAAGAGCTTCCCACTTGGCGGCGACTGCCCCGGTTTGGTCTGCGCATCAACCAAAGCGGGGGCAGTCCCATTCAGAGCATGGGGACACCCCGTGGCAGTCACTCGAGGTCGGGCTGGCCCTACCAAGAAGACTCAGGTTCGGCGTATGTCGCACGCATCCGATCCTCGTTGGAATGGTGGCATGAACAAGATTCTTCGCCGCTGCGCCATCGGAACGGTTCTCGTCGCGAGCCTCGCCCTGTCGGGGTGTTCCTCGACTGAGCACTCTGAGCACGAGTCGTTCGCGTTCGCCGGCACGACGCTCAACGTGGTACGTGACAATGCAAACTTGCCCGTGACGGTGTCGGCGCACACCGGCGCCGTCGGGAAGGGCAGTGAGGTGATCGTTGAGGTCCGCACCCATACGTTGGGAAAGCGTCCAAGGACTCCGGCCTGGTCGTTGACCGATGACACCTTGAACCTCGACAGCCCGTGCGGCGGCAGCGTCGTCGGGTACTGCGAGGCGARTTATTCGATCGGGGTTCCCGTGGGAACGAAGGTGATGGTCAACGGTCGGCCGACGACGGTCGGCTGACCGTCAGTCCCCCTGTCCGCGTAGGTAGGTCAGCACCGCCGCGACGCGGCGGTTCTGGTCGTCGTTGGGCGGGAGGTCGAGTTTCATCATGATGTTGCCGATGTGCTTGACGATCGCCGCTTCGGAGACGTACAGGCGCCGTGCGATGGCAGCGTTGGATTGTCCTTCGGCCGTGACTGCCAGGACTTCTCGCTCGCGGGGGGTGAGACGTTGGAGTGGATCGCGGCGACGTTTGATCATTTGGTTGATGACGGCGGGGTCGACTGCTGTGCCGCCGGCGTGAACACGCCGGAGGGTGTCGGCGAAGTCGTTGACGTCACTGACCCGATCCTTGAGCAGGTATCCGATCCCTGCTCCGCCGGCGCTGTCGAGCAGCTCGGCGACGTAGCTCTGTTCGACGTACTGGCTGAGGACCACCACGGGAAGGCCCGGGTTCTCCTCGCGCAAACTGACGGCGGCGACGAGACCTTCGGATCGGTACGACGGCGGCATCCGAACATCGGTGATCACGAGGTCCGGATCGGTTTCCCGGCCCGCGACGATCAACTCTTCGGCTGTGCCCACCGCAGCGACGGTGACGAATCCGTTGCGTTCGAGCAGCATTTGGAGCCCCTCGCGCAGGAGCGTGTTGTCCTCGGCGAGAACGACGCGGAGCGGTTCCGGTATCGAGGACGACGCGCCTGTCCTGGTGATGGCTTCAGTCATTTGCCCGACCTTCCCCGTGTGCGGCAAGTGTGATGACGACGGTCGTCGGTCCGCCGAGAGGTGAGTCGATCACCAGGTCTCCGTCCAGTGCGGCGATGCGGTCAGCGATCCCGCCGAGCCCACCGTTCTCGTGCCGGCTAGTGCCGGCTCCGCCGCAGCCGTCGTCGTGGACTCTGATCTGTACGAGTTCGGGCTGAGGCCGGCGAAGACTGACGTCGGTGTGGTTGGCCCCGCTGTGTTTGACGACGTTCGCGAGGAGTTCCGCTACGCAGAAGTACAGGTTGGTCTCAGCGTCGGCAGGCAGTCGGTCGCCGAGCTGATCGTCGACGGTGATGGGGACAGCAAAGGTGTCGACGAGTTCACCGACCGCCGCGCCGAGGCCGTGATCGACGAGTACCTGCGGATGGATGTTGCGCACGAACTGGCGTAGAGATTCCAGAGTCTGACGAGCCTGCTCCTGGGCGCGGGCCACGTCGTGGCGGCCGGGTGCATCGGCCGGCATCGCCGCAAGGGCGAGTCCCAGCGTCATGCTCACCGACAGCAGTTGCGGTTGGACGCCATCATGCAGATCGCGTTCGATGCGCCGGCGCTCGACATCGAAGGCCCGCACCAGGCGGGCACGCGATTGCGCCGTCACGCTCAGGTCGCGCTGCAAGCGCTGTTCCGGACGGGTCAGAACCTGAAGGACCAACGAGGCGTGGGCCCGCGCGACCACGGGTGTAGCGCAGACGAGACCTGCCAACACGACCACTGCAATGACGGCTGCCAGCAAGGATTGGGGCACGGCGCTCACCGTGAACGGTCCGACGACGGCCTGGTCACCGATCGCCGCCAGGAACGGGCTGATCAACGCGACCAACGATCCCACGACAATCAGAGCGGCAAGCACGGCAACGGCGCCGCCGAGCGTCAGCATGACGACCGTGTAGGCGAGCGGCCTGACCAGGGTTCGGGGCTCGCTCAGTTGGGTCTCGGGGCGGCCCCCTGCCGCCAGGTCGAGCAGAGCCGCGGCCCCACTCCAATCGGTGCGCGCGAGGACGACCGCGATGAGCGGAAGTCCCAGACCGAGCAGCGCCAAGCCCGCGACCAGGACGGCCCCCACGCCGCCGGTGCCGCGCTCAGGACCGGTGACTGCGAGGACGATCGGTGTGCCCAGCAGCGCAACTCCGGCTATCGAGGCGAGTGCCCGTGCGCCGGCGGCGGTGGTGTAGCGCACACCTCGCCACCGCCCGATGGTCGGCAGCGCATCCGGTTCCAACTCCACACGGCTCACCTCCGCATCGTAAGGACAGGATCGCGAGGACACCGTAGAGCCAGCCATACCCTGATTGACCGGTCGGCCCTACTGCGCCGCACCGGTGCACCGCGGTGTGCTCAGTGCCATGAACGAACCAGCCCCGCACAGCACCGTCTTGCATCTCCGCGATGTGACACGCACCTACCAGTCTGGGAAGTCCACTCTCACGGCACTCGACCGCATCACGATCGGCTGCCGTCGTGGTTCCTGGACAGCGGTCATGGGCCCGTCGGGGTCGGGAAAGTCCACCCTGCTGAACTGCGCGGCCGGACTGGACACGCCTGACTCGGGACAGGTGTTCCTCGGCGGCCGCGACATCGCGAGCCTCAGCGATGACGTGCTCACCCAAATGCGGCGCACCGCAATCGGTTTCGTCTTCCAGCAGTTCAACCTTGTTGCAGCCCTGACTGCGGCACAGAACGTCACTCTCCCGCTGCGACTGGCGGGACGCACGGATGCAGACGCTGCCGCGGCAGAAGCCCTGGACGCCCTTGGTCTGCGTGATCACGTGCACCACAAGCCACGCGAGCTGTCCGGCGGCCAGCAGCAGCGCGTTGCCATCGCACGAGCCCTCGCGACCCGACCGAGCATCCTGTTCGCCGACGAGCCGACCGGTGCGCTGGACAGCAAGTCCGCCGGCACAGTGTTGGACCTCCTTCGCGCCATCGTCGGCGGGCAGGCGCAGACGATTCTGATGGTCACCCACGATCCGCACGCCGCGGCGCGTGCCGACCACGTGGCATTTCTTCGCGATGGCCGCCTCGTCACGACCTTGGATGGCGCGAGTGCGAATCAGATCGCGTCGACCCTGGCCGATCTCGAGACCCCGCGGTGATCCGCCTCGCCGTCCGCACCTTCTTCGACCGCTGGCAACTCTTCGTCGGGACAGTCCTGGCGGTGACCGCCGGTGTCGCCATCGTCCATGCCGGGATGACAATCATCCTCGGTGTCGAGAAAGCTGAGGCGCCGAGCGGCTCGGGTCGTGAGCAGGCCGAGGCGTTCCGGCAAGCCGCCAGCGGCGCCAGCACCCTGACCGGCATGACGGTGATGCTCGGAGCATTCTTGACGGTCTTCGTCGTCGGTTCGACCTTCAGCTTCGCTGTCGATCAACGCCGAGGCGACCTCGCGATCCTGAGGCTCAGCGGTGTCACTTCCCGCCAGGTAAGTGGGCTTCTGCTCGCCGAGGCGTTCCTCGCCGCCGTTCTCGGTACCGTGGCCGGCGCTCTGCTCGGGATCGGACTCACCGCTGTACAACGCGTCATCCTGACCTCGCTCGGCACCTTTCCGACCGGACTGGTGGTGCCCGTCCGGCCGGCGGTCTTGGTGCTCGACCTCGTGGTCGCAGTCACGGTCTGTCTTGCGGGCGCGTGGGGTGCCGCCCGCCGGGCCACGAAGATCAGTCCTCTGGACGCCCTACGCCGAAGCAACAGTGAGCAGCGCCTGATGACCACCCGCCGATGGACCGTCGCGGTCGTTGCCATCGCGCTGACCGCTGTCCAGACCTACTTCTCGGCGACCGCTGGAGGAATGCTGATCCCGCTGTTGCTCGGCATGGGAATCGTCATCACCGCTTCGGTGGCGATGAGCCGGTTGTCGCCGTTGCTCGTGCCGGCCGCTGCACGAGCACTCACACCCTGGGCACGCCGCTCACCGGTCACGGACCTCGCTTTCGCCAATCTGCGCGACGCCGTCCGCCGCACCGCATCGTGCGCCGCACCGATGATCGTGCTTGTCAGTCTCGTCATGGGGCTCCAAGGGATCCTCGACACCCAGACGAGAGCCGCGGCCACCGAGGCCACCCACCTGCTGCGTGCCGATCTGATCGCGACAGGAGACGGCATCGACCTCGCTGCGCTGGACACCATCGCCGGAGTCTCCTTGGCCGCACCCGAGACCGTCGTGCCGCTCGCCGTTCAGCTCACCCGAGGCGGCGTCACCGCGGACGGGCCGGGCACCGTCGTCGCGGTCGATCCCGTCGCCTTCCGAGCCACCCATCTTCAACGACCCGGTATCGGTGACATCGCCGACTTCGGTTCCGACCGAATCGTCTTCGGCCCAGGCCTCGACAGCACGATGGTCCACCGTCACTACGACGGGATCACCGTGACCATCGCCGGAGACACCGTCACGCTCTATGAGGCAGCCCGCTTGGGAGAAACCCTCGCCGGGGTTGACGGCTTCTACATCGACCGCACCATCTTGCCGCCCGACCTGCTCGATCGGCCTACCACCGTCCTCATCCAACTCGAGCCCGGAGCCGATATCGGCGTGGTCGAACGCGAACTCACCGCTGCAGGCGCGACCACGGTGCAGACGCCCGCAGAGTCCTCCGAAAACCAAGACAGCGTCAAGGACGGCGAGAACCGCGGAGTGATGGCCGCGATCGTTGGGCTCGGTAGCCTGTATGCCCTCATCAGCCTCCTGAGCACCATCGCGATCGCCATCGGTCTCCGGCGGAGCGAGCTGGCGACACTCCGACTCGCCGGCCTCACCCGGCGTCAGATCCAACGCACCGCCGTCGTCGAGTCCCTCGCCGCGACCACAATCGGCCTCATCCTGGGCGCGATCGCCGCGGTCCTTGCTCTCCTGGGCCTCTGGGCCGCGACCTACCGCGTCTATGGCACCCCGGTGGTCGCGATCCCCTGGACCCTGTTGGGTAGCATCACCCTGCTCACGGCCGCACTCACCACCATCACAGCGATCATGGCCACGCGATCTGCCATCAAGACCCCGGCCATCCAGGCGCTCGGACGCCAGGAATGAAAGGTGAGGGCCCTTCCCTGCTCGCATAGCGCTCACTCCGGCGGATATTTCACGTAGCGGAAAACTCATGCGGGCGCCGTGCTGACACAGTGACGAAATCCACTTTCACACAACAAGTTTCGGCATTCCGGAGCTGGGCAGTGAGCAGCGAATGCCTTCGGAAACTGCTGTCGTAGACCCCCGCGCGCGCTGAGGACTGGCCCCTCCTGTTGACCTGCCCAAAAGTGTCAACCAACCTTGGGACTGCCCCGGTAATCACTGTGATCTAATTGGCCGGTGATGACCTTCGTGCAGCTCTGGTGGCCGCTTTCCCCGCGGCCCTGAACTGTGCACTTCCGGCCGCCTCTCGTGCGGCCGACGGTCCTCGCCAGTATTACGGCATCCGTCCCGGTTGACGCGGTGAGGTGACCTCGTACCGAGAGGACCACCCCATGACCGACAATCCCGTTCGCACCCACGGCATCGRCGAGATGCTGATCAGTTCCCGCTCGCTCGACGAGTACCGAGCCATGTTCAACCTCACCGACGCTGATCTGGCCCGGCGGATCCTGGACTGCCCCGGCGGCGCCGCCGGATTCACCAGCGAGGTGAGCAGTCTCGGCGGCGACGTGACCGCCTGCGACGTGGCCTATTTCGAGCACGGAGCCGACGACCTCGCCGCCCTCGCAGCAGCCGAGTCCGATCGCGGGAACCGCTACGTCCGCGCACATCCGGAACAGTACGAGTGGACTTTCTTCGCCGACCCCGACGAACACCAGCGCACCCGGCAACACGCCGCCCAGCAGTTCGCCACCCACATTCGCCGGCATCCGCACCACTACGTCGCCGGGCTGTTGCCTTCACTGCCGTTCGCAGATTCGAGCTTCGACCTCGCGCTCAGCTCCCACCTTCTGTTCAGCTACTCCGACGTACTCGATCACACCTTCCATGTCAGCGCGATCGGCGAGCTGATGCGCGTCGCCCGCGACGAGCTGCGAATCTTTCCGCTGGTGGCCGTCGGATCGTCGACGCCCTATCCACGACTCGACGAGCTGCTCGCAGACCTGCGGGCCCGCGACATTGCCGGCCGAGTCGTCGAGGTCGACTACCACTTCCAGAGCGGCGGAAACCACATGCTGGTGTGCCGCCACGCCCCGTCCTCGGTCGGCCGGTGACTCACCCGCATGCCAACCAAAGCACGCCGTCTGCACCCCACAGATAGCGAAAGAGGAAGCATCACAGTACCGAGGGAGGATATTCGTCTCGATGTAGACGCGCTCGAACTCGGTCCACCACCGACACAGTGATCCGTCAACGCCCAGCCGTGACCGCGTCCAAGATCCCATAGCCACCGAGGCCCCGTGAGCATCGCTCCCGCATCTGGATTCGGGTGTCGGTGTCCGTCTCTACACTGAGCGTCCGCGGCCGAGTGGCCAGTGGGTGACTGCAGACCGGAGGGGGCCGTCATGCGCATGGCACTGGGCTTGATCGGCATGTTTCTCGTTGCCGCGTTCATCACCGCCTTTTGGAAGCTGCTGCTCGGCGTCGCTCTTCTCGTGGTTGTGATTGTGGCTGTCGGGATGGGTGTCAGCACCTTCGTGGATAGTCGCCGGAATCGGTTGCGCCAGCAGCGGGGGAAGGATGCGGCTCTGGCTATTCGCGCCCAGGCCCAGCATGAGCAGTACCTCGCGGGCGACAGCCGCGGGATCTACGGCAACTACCGGCCGGCGTCGCTCGACTGATTGGAGGTGGGTGAGCGATGGCAAACACCGACTACATCGAAGTGAAGGGCCCTCGGTCGCTCGACGAGCTCGTGGCGACCATCGGCGAACCCGTCAGCGACCGGCGCGACCCCACCGCGGTGGGCCTCGGCCCGGACACGGTCGCGATTGCGCAGTATGACGAGTATCCATTTCTGATCTCGGTCGACTCGACAAAGGACGTCGCCGATCGGCGCGTCGAGACGCTCGCGCTATTCAAGCGACTGCAGGCCACTCCGTGGGCGCTGCTCCTGACGTCCTATGACGATAATGTTCAAGAGGAGCGGCAATCTGTGGCCCTCAGGCGATCGCCTGAAAAGCGCCCGCGCAACCCGTCGTCATGACGACCAACCCTTCCGCTCGGATCGCCGCCAGAGGTGTCACGGCGATGTCACTACAGGCCGCGGATTGCAGTAACCGCTGACGGACGGAACGGGATAGAACCTGCAGGTCGCAACCATTTACGCGAACAGTCACGGACAGCCGAAACCGGGTCCGGCCGACTTCCCAAGCTGAATACGCGGGCTCGATTCCCGTCATCGGCTCTCGCGCTTGTCAGGAGGTCGTCGGCAGGCTCTGTGGCGCGCAGTCCAGTCTGGGAGAGCCGTGACGGTCAATGCTCCGCTGATCACCGCTCGTCAGAAGAATTCCGGGATCGGATCATTGTCACCATCCACGCTGCAGCAAAGACCAACACCAGTGTCCAGCCAACGATTGCCATCCCCGGCACATCAACGAAGACGGCACACAACACGCACAGCGTGATCATCGCGCCAAACACCGGCGACAAGCGTCGACCATCCAATGACATCCCGCCAGGCTGCCACAGCACCGGAAACGCCTCCCTTGGCGGCTCTTTCAAACTTCTCTGCTCCGGTATCCGAGCCAGATCCACAGCGACGATGCTGCGCCGATCAGGCCGGCGACGGCGAGCGCCGACGGGCCCCATTCGATGACGAGAGTCGAGACGTGAGTGCCCGTAGCGGGGAAGGTCAGTTCACAGCGCGACGCGACGATGACAACCCAGGCCTTCTGGAAGAGCGCTGAGGACGCCACCACGGGGTCGCCACCGGCCAGCATCGATGGCGGGATGATCGGCTGCGAGATGCACACCTCGATTGGGGCGTTGACGAAGAACGCAGCGATGTAGACGACGAGGCCAGCCGCGATGCCGAGCAGTGCGAGCGCTTTGCACATCGGGTGGCTTCCCCTAGTGGTTTGTGGGCGACCTACTCGCCCTGCTGGTGGGCGTCGGGTCGGTCATTGCTCTGAGCTGTGGAGATGACAGGTCCCATGCGCGATGCCGTACGTCTAGTTGATGTGCAGATTGACGTAGAACATGACCGCCGCGAAGGTCAGGATGAGGATGCACCAGGCGAGGCGCGCTCTTTGATAGCGAACCCAGATTCTGGCGATCTCCGTGAAAGTCACTCCCCGTCAAGTGGGTTGATGCATCCGATGTCCCCCTCATCTGCTTCTGATCGCCACCGTATCCCTCGCCACCGGCACCGTGGGGCAACCTCCACTCCGGAGCAGTGTGGTCAAGATGACTGGCCCCGCCGGCGTCACTCTCGGCGCCGTTTACTGCTTTTCGGAGCAGGCCCTTCTACCGCGGAACAAGAAGCGCCCCCCAGCTGCCCAAATCGAAACAGCCACGACGAGAATCAACACGGTGCTCCACCATGGAAAGTCCAGCAGGATCGAAACGAACCCGGCAACGAACATGGCCACGCTCGTCGCCCACATCCAGTAGCGATGAGGGCCACCCGGCTCGAGGCTTTCCTGCTCGATCATGTTCATAGGTTCGATGTCATCCACGATCGACTCCTTCAAGCGTCCGAGCCCCTACGAGCAGTTCTTCGTCCCGATCACGAGTACGTCACGCTGGCACCCTAGTCAACGCCCGCGCGCGGAACCTGGGGTCAGCCCTACCCGGCGAGGTGATTATCCTCGTCCAGATCCAGCACGACATGCGCAGACTCGTCGAACCCATAGGGGTTCAACTACTTTGGTCGACTCATTCAACATGCCCAAGTTTCGGCAAATCGACCGTGCGTTCCRTTGTCCCTTCCCGCATCTCGACAACGGGAGGGCAGCACAGACGTTCCAGCGACACTCCTGCATGTCATTCCAGGGAACCTGGGCCCAACGGACTTCAACCGACATGAACCCTGGAACTCATCCAGATTTGTGTGATCTGGAGCCGTTCTTAAGTGTGATTTCCGACTGATCAACCTATCCAGTTCGCATGCAGCCCAGCACGCTCCGACATCGGCGAACACCCCTCGGTCGGTCGGTAGGGTGTTCACACATCAACGCCGATCGGGTTCACCTATCAACCCGCAGGTGACAAGATCCAGGCATTTCCGGCCGAATTTTCGGATCTGCGTCGAGGACCTGCCGGCCGCAGAACTTGGGTGGGTGCTTCTCGGTACGCGCATCCCCGAATTCACGCCTCAACGGCCAGCTTTCGGGGCGTGATGCGTCGTCCGGCGCCTACGGGATCGGGGTATGGACGTGGATCGGCTCGTCCGGGACTTCGCCGGTGGCGGTCACCGCGATTGACGAGCTGGCAACCGTCGCCGCGCCGCAGACGGGCCGCGAGCGGGCCGCCCGGGGGTTCGGCGGACGCACCGAAGGGTGCAACCCGTCAGGACCATGGCTACCACGGATGCCGCTGCCGCAACCGCGATCTGTCCCATTCTCCGACTCATGACAGCCACGACGGGCAGTCTGGACTGCCCCAGTCCAGACTGCCGCCACGCCGACAACTCGGGGAACGGACCAGTTCAGGGCGATCCGGGTATCTCGGCCGCAGGCAGAGCACGCTCCGAGCGGATGTCAGTCGGCTAGAACGTCGCCGGATCCCACACGTAGAACGGCAGCGGCACAACGAACTTCGCGGGGTTGATCCGGTGCTTGTTTCCCCACGGATCCACCTGATATGCCTGGGTGACGCCGTGCCACGACGCGCAGTGCATGTCGGCCGTGCCGAACGGGCTGAGCACCACGTTCGTCGTCGGCGTGGCCGGCTGCCACGGAAGGCGGAACCGGTCGCTGCATTGGCTGTACTCCACGGTGTTCCCGAAGTCCTGGGCCGTTGCGGTTGGAGCCACGACGGCGCCGAGCCCGAAGGCCAGCACACCCGCCGCGACCACAGTTGAATGCTTCATTCAGACCTACCCCCTCAAAGTAATGGACGGTCTGTTTATCGGTTCGGGACGAACGTCGTTACATGCGCAGCCCCCGATGGACGCACCGACGCCGGACCGCCGGCGCGACTACGCTGACACAACAGCAGGGTCGGGGCAGGTCCCACGCGGAGGGTCACGCCATGCGCTGTAACGGAATTCGTCGTTCGGTCCTTGCCGGGGCCGTCGCGTCCGCGGCCATCCTGGCCCTGCCGCCCGGCTCTGCCGCCGCGGCAACAGCGAACCCGCCGCCGGATCCGGTGACGACCACGGTGTTCCAGGTCCCGGTGAGATACGTCGCGGGATGCGGGTTGGCCGTGTGGTTCTGCGTGCCACAGCTGACGACGGTGACGCCGACGGCGGCGCCGAGCGCACCCGATGCGGCGACCTTCGCGACGGAGCCCCCTCCGCCCGGGTTGTGGTGCCTCGACGTGTCGGTGCACTGGCTGAACCTGACTTCCGGCGCCGCCGGCACCACCGCGCTCCGACGCGTGCCACCCGACTACAGTCGGCCCGTCGCGCCGGAGGACTGGTGCCGATACGCCCCCGCGACGGCGGCCACCGGCAGCGGCACGGTCGCCGCGACCGCCACCGTCCGCATGTCCGGCGGCTACCTGATCACGGTCACCCAGGGGGGTCGGTGCCTTCCCGGTCCCCTAGGTCGGAACAGCGCGCGAGAACAGAATCACCAGCCCTCGATCGCGGTCTGTCGCAACAGGTCCGCGATGTGTTCGGACTTGGCGGCGGCAGTCGTCAGTGATGCGAACCAGGCATACAACGCTTCTTCACCGGGGCGCGGCGGGACCTCGTCGAGGATGGCAGGGAACTCGGCGAAGAACTGTTCGGGGATGACGAATTGGGTTTCCTGCTCACCGGCGTTGCCCCCGCTGCTGCCCGGGAAGGCCGGGAGGGTGGACCAGTCGTGGGTTTGCATCTCCCCGGTGTAGTCGGCCAGCGGATACATGGTGACCTGGTTGAGCAACGGCTGGATCGCCGCCCGGTCGGTGGCGTTGTCGTCGAGAAAGACGCGCGGCAGCACGATCGCGACAGCCGTGTCGAAGGTGAAGACTTCCTCGATGTCGGGCGGAACGTCACCTGACCAGCCCGCCGGGGCGAGCAGGTACATGCCCGGCTTGGTGTCGTACATCGCTCCGAGACGGATGAATGACTCGGTGCGCTGGTCGACGCCCTGGTAGACCCAGAACCGGTCTTGGAAGTCGGGAACCTGGAGAACGGAGGGCCCCAGCGCGGCGTGGAGCATGCCGGCGCCGTACACGACGTCCTGGTTCGGGCAGGCCACGTGCTTCTGGTCCGGGGAGATGTAGTCGTGCAGCATGCTCAGCCGACCGGGCGAGGAGGCGGGAACGACTCCGTCGATCAGGCCCGGGCCCGGGAGTTTCGCGAATACCAGATGCCGGTTGTGCATGTTCGCCATCGGCCACCCCCAGAGATAGGCAAGCCGGCCCAGCGTGCGGACGTAGTCATCGGTCAACTGCGTGTCGTCGAGCGGGCCACCGAGTGCATCAGACACGGCATAGCCTTCCTTCGCGAGTGCCCTCACCATGCCCGCAAAGGGTCGGTCAATCCTCACCCCAGGCGGGTGAGGTCACCCTCGGTCGTTCGGAATCGCCTGCCTGCGAGAAACATCGACCGGACGCCTCAGCGACAACTCGACCGCTCGAATGAGTACGGGAGCTGAACGGCCCCTGAAGACCAGATCCGGGCCGTCGCGCCCTCACTGGCCAAGGTCGTCGAGGACCTCACGAAGCCGCGACACGGCGACCTTCCACCCCCGCTCCATGGCGTTGCGGGTCATCTTCTGCCGACGGTCGTTGATGTCGAAGCCCGTCTGCGTCAACAGCAGTCGGGTGCCGCGGCCCTGCGGCCGGATCGACCAGTCCACGACCCACCGGGCGGGACGGTCTGCGCGCAGGTCGACCCAGCCGAGCGTCAACTGCACGCCCGGCCGGGCCACCAGGACCTCGCAGGCAATCTCGCCGGCCGGCCGGGTGGGCACCGCGAAGATGAAGTGCGTACCGACCGACGCGGCGAACCCGGCCGACCGCATCAGCCAACGCGCGAGCAGGTCCGGCTCCGTCAGCGCACGCCACACGGCGTCCGGCGCCTGCGGGAGGAAACTGCCGATCTCGACCGCCGCGGGGTCGAGCTCCGCGTCCGATGTCACGGGCGCACCTCCTCGCCGAATCCGAGCCTGCCGTCAGCATTCCACAACGGACACAGCCGAACTCGGCAAATCGGCCCGCGCCGGGCAGGCGCCGCACCCGCGGGCGCGTCGGTGCTCCGGTCAGCGGCCGAGCACGCCCGGGTCGGTGACGTTGGCGAGGCGGACCTGCCCGCGGGCGACCAGCTTGTCCTCTTCGTCCTTGACCGTCACCTGCCACAGCTGCTGCGTCCGGCCGCGGTGCACCGGCGTCGCCTCTGCGTAGAGGGTGCCGCTGCGGCTGGCGCGCAGGAAGTCGGTGTTGTTGTTGACCCCGACGACGTGGCCGCGGTCGCCGATCCAGATGCTGCCGCCGATGCTGGCCAGGGTCTCCACGACCGCGCAGTGCACGCCGCCGTTCATCAGGCCGGCGGGCTGGTACAGCTCGGGACGCACGGTCCAGGTGGCCCGCACCCGGTCCGCGGTCAGTTCCTGGTACTCGAGCCCGAGCAGTTCGCCGAACCCCTTGTTGAGAAACGGCGTCGCGGTGGCGGGGTCCATGCCCGCGAGATCGGCGGGCAGGGTGGCTTCGCTCATGTCATGCTCCATCGTCCTTCGGCCACGACTCTCGGCGACCGCACTCCCCCTCAGTGCTACACGACCCACCCCGTGAGATGCCGACTGGCCCCGCACCTGAGGTGGTGCGAGGCCAGCCGTGGAATGGACCGGGAGTCACTGCAGCCCCAGGACTTCCGCGCGGTCCGATTGATCGTGTTCGAACCGAACTGTAGGCGAGGCTTACCTAATTTGCAAGCGTCAGCTCGCCATGGCCTGCACCCGGGGCCCACGGACGACCTGCCGGTCCGCCCGCGCCCGCACCGGGAGACCCGCCGCCTCGAACGCGTCGAGCAACCCCTGGCCGCGGCGCATCGCCACGGACTCGCCCACTCCGCCGAGGATCGGCACCAGCGTCGCGGCGCCGAGCACGGCCTCCCCCACCAGCGCCCAGCAGCGCGCGCGGTCGAGCGGGACCACCTCGTCCAGGGCGTCGAAGACGGCGGCGAGCGCGAGGCGGCAGCGGCCCGCGGTCCACACCAGCAGCGCCCGCTCGCACGGGAGCGTGACCGCGGACGGCGTCCCGGCCCAGCGGTCGCCGGGCAGCACCCGGAGCACCGGGTCGACCACGCCGGCCCAGTCGACCGCGCCGTCGCTGTCCATGTGCAGCCACAGGTTGTCCAGCCCCGAGTCCCAGGCCCGCCCCTCGAGCATCACCAGCGCGGCCACCCGGCCCACCACCGCGTGAATCAACGCGGTCGCCACCGCGGCACCGGCCGCCTCGCGGTTGCCAACGTCCTCCGCCACGCGGTCGACCATCCGGTCGAGACGGTCGCCGCGGATCCCCTGCCGCAACGCCCACCAGCGACGGCGGGGCTGCTCGGCCATCAGCGCCACCGCGTACACCCGCGGGTAGTCGCGGTAGATCCCCCGCAGCCGCGCGCACGACTGCGCGAGAGCGGCACCGACGTCGTGCGCAGAGCCCGGACACTCCGACGACGGGGCGGCCGCCGGGCGGGAACCCAGCCACCCTCCGGTCGTGGGGTTCTCGGTCACTGCGATATCGAGCACTGCACACTCCTCGGTCGTCGGCACTCCGGACACTGAATGTAGGTTAGCCTAACCACAACAGCAAATGAGGAACGGAACCGGCGTGCCCCCGGGGGCAAGGGTTCCGTAACCTAATCTCCGTAGCTCGTGCCTCGCCGATCAGGAGCCCCGACCGTGACCCTCACCCCCGCACCCCGTGCGGCGACCACGCGTGCGCCACGCTCCGAGACCTACGGGGCGCTCGACGTCCCGCGGGGCCCCGCGCCGCTGCGCGGCCGGCTCGCGGCCGGCGCCCTCGACCTCGCGGTCGTCGCGATCCCCCTGCTGATCGGCTGGGTCGTCGTCGACTCGCTCCGCGACGCCAACGGCGGCGGACAGATGGACCGGGTGGTGTTCGGCGCGGTCGCGCTGACCGCGAGCCTGGCCCTGCTCGTCTGGAACCGCGGCATGCGTGAGGGCCGCACCGGCCAGAGCCTCGGCAAGGACTGGCTCGGCCTGCTCACCCGCGACGCCGTCACCGGCGCACCGCTGGGCACCCGGCGGGCGCTGTTGCCCCGCACCGGCGTCGAGGTCGTCCGCGAGCGCACCGCCGCCGCGGAGGGGTTCACCCCACTGCCGGTCGACACCTCGCTCGCGGCACTCCGGCGCAGGCGACTGGTCGGGCTGGCGGCCCTGACGATGCTGCTGGCCGCGGCCGTCCTGGCGAGCATCGCCGTCGGGGCCCGTCCGATGGACTTCGCCGAGATCTTCCACGCCCTCGTCACCCCCACCGGAACCGACACCGACCTGGTGGTGCGGACGCTCCGGGTGCCGCGGACCGCGCTCGGACTGGTCGTCGGCATCGCCCTCGGCGTCGCGGGAGCCCTGATCCAGGGTCACACCCGCAACCCGCTCGCCGACGCCGGACTGCTGGGGCTCAACGCCGGCGCCGCGCTGTTCGTCGTGCTCTCGATCTACCTGTTCGGCCTCGCCGGTCCCAGCGAGTACCTGTGGTTCGCGTTCGCCGGTTCACTCGCCGCGAGTGTGGTGGTGTTCGGCATCTCCTCGGTCGGCAACGGCCGGTCCAGCCCGCTGAGCCTGGCGCTCGCGGGCGCCGCGGTCGCGATGTTCCTCGGCGCCATGACGCAGACGGTGATCCTGCTCGACCAGACCAGCCTCGACGGCTACCGCTTCTGGGTGGTCGGATCGGTGGCCGGACGCGGGCCGGAGGTGCTGTGGCAGGTGCTCCCGTTCCTCGTCCTCGGCGTGGTCATCGCGATCGCCAGCACCCCGAGCCTGAACGTGCTCAGCCTCGGCGACGAGGTGGCCCGCGGCCTCGGCACCAACATCCTGCTCAGCCGCACCGTCGGCATCGTCGCGATCACCCTGCTGACCGGCGCCGCCACCGCGGCGTGCGGCCCGATCGCGTTCGTCGGGCTGGTGGTGCCGCACGTGGCCCGCTCGATCACCGGTCCCGACTACCGCTGGCTGGTCCCGTACGCCGGACTGCTCGGCGGGATCATGATCCTGCTCGCGGACGTCATCGGCCGGGTCGTGGTGCGACCCGGCGAACTGCAGGTGGGCATCGTGCTCGCACTGATGGGCGCCCCGTTCTTCGTCGCGCTGGTCCGGCGCAGGAAGCTGGTGTCGCTGTGAGCCTGACCGACATCGACCTCCCCGGCGACGCGACCCCGGCCGCGCCCGTACCGACCACCGTGCCCTCCCGCCCGGCGTTCCGGGTCGGCCGGCTGTCCCTGGTCCGCCGCACCGCGATGACCGCCGTCACCCTCGGCCTGCTCGCGCTGGCGTTCCTGCTGCTGTGCGTGAACATCGGCCGCGGCGAGTTCAGCATCCCGATCCCCACCGTCGCCGACATCCTCTTCGGCGGCGGCACCCGGATCGAACGGTTCATCGTGATGGACGTGCGACTGCCGCGGGCTCTGACCGCGCTGCTCACCGGCATCGCGCTGGGCATCTCCGGGGCCATCACCCAGTCCATCCTGCGCAACCCGCTGGCCAGCCCGGACCTGCTCGGGATCACCGCCGGGGCCAGCGCGGCGGCCGTCACGCTGATCGTGGTCGGAGGCGGCGGCACCTTCGTGGGTGCGCTCGCCGTGCTGGGCGTCCCGCTCGCCGCCCTCGTCGGCGGCATCGTGACCGCGCTGGCGATCTACGGGCTGTCCTGGCGCGGCGGGGTGCAGGGCTACCGGGTGGTGCTGATCGGCATCGGTTTCAACGCCGCGCTGATCGCCGCGATCCAGTGGCTGCTGATCTCCGCCGACATCAACGACGTGGCCCGGGCGCAGGTCTGGCTCAACGGCTCGCTCAACGGCAGCGACTGGGCACAGGTGTGGCCGGTCGCGATCGGCGTCGCCGTGGTCGGCACCATCGCCGTCGTCTCCTCGTTCACCCTCGGCGCGCTGCGACTCGGCGACGACAACGCCCGGGTCCTCGGCGTCCGGCTGCAGGCCGGTCAGGGAGTGCTGCTGCTGGCGGCGGTGGCGCTGGCCGCCATCGCGACGGCCGCCGTCGGTCCGATCGGCTTCGTCGCGCTGGCCGCGCCGCAGCTGGCGATGCGGGTGCTGCGGACCCCCGGGCCGCCGATCCTCGCGTCCGGGCTCATGGGCGCGGTCCTGGTCGTCGGCAGCGACGTCATCGCCCGCACGATCCTGCCCGTCGAGCTGCCCGTCGGCATCGTCACCTCCGCGCTCGGCGGGCCGTTCCTGCTCTACCTGCTCGTCCGCACCAACCGAAAGGTCTCCGTATGACCGAGCCCGCCACCCAGGCTCCCACCCGCCTGGCCGCCGAGAACCTGACCGTCGGCTACGGCGACCGGATCATCGTCGACGGACTCGACCTGGAGATCCCGACCGGCGTGGTCACCACGGTGATCGGGCCCAACGGCTGCGGCAAGTCGACGCTGCTGCGCACGCTGGGGCGGCTGCTCAAGCCCAAGTCCGGGCAGGTGCTGCTCGACGGCAAGGCGATCTCGAGTCTCAAGACCAAGGACGTGGCCCGCACCCTCGGGATGCTGCCGCAGGCCCCGGTCGCCCCCGAGGGCCTGACGGTCGCCGACCTGGTGGCCCGCGGACGGCACCCGCACCAGTCGTGGCTGCGGCAGTGGTCCTCCGACGACGAGGGCGAGGTGGCGCGGGCGTTGGCACTGACCGGTGTCTCCGAGCTCGCGGACCGGCCGGTGGACCAGCTCTCCGGCGGCCAGCGGCAGCGCGCCTGGATCTCCATGTCGCTGGCGCAGGGCACCGACATCCTGCTGCTCGACGAGCCGACCACCTACCTGGACCTGGCGCACTCCATCGAGGTGCTGGACCTGGTGGACCGGCTGCACGAGGAGATGGGCCGGACGGTGGTGATGGTGCTGCACGACCTGAACCTCGCGGCCCGCTACAGCGACCGGCTGATCGTCATGTCGGAGGGCGCGGTCGTCGCCGCGGGTACCCCGAGCGAGGTGATCTCCCCGGAACTGCTGCTCGAGGTGTTCGGCCTGGAGGCCCGGGTGATCGAGGACCCGGTCGCGGACCGGCCGCTGATCGTGCCGATCGGGACCCGGCACGTGTACGGCACCGTCGGCGGGTCCGCGGCGACCGCGGCGGCGGCCTCCGCGTCTGCCTGAGGTCACCTGCGGTCTGACGGTTCGGTCCTACCCGCGCCCGATCATGGTGCGCACCAACCGGAAACCCTGACCCAACGAGACGTCCGGCAGGTACGCCCGGCCGATCGCGTTGCCGATGCTCGGCAGCGCCGCCGGGTCGGGGAAGGTCATGTACATCGGCACGTACTCGGGCTGGAACTTCGACTTGAAGGCCAGCAGGGACCGGAACCCGTACACCGGTTCCAGGGTCCGGCCGAGCACGTCGAGGACCCGGTCCATCACCGCGCCGAGCGCCCCGCGCTCGCGTCGTTCCTCCTCGGCGGCCTCGTCGGCGCCGCCGGTCTCGTCGACGTCGTCGGTGTCGGGGGCGTCGACCTTCGCCAGCGGCGCCCCCGACAGGCTGACGAACTCCGCGCCCTCCTCCGCCAAGAGCAGCGCCGCAGAGGCGATCAGGAACTCCATCGCAGGCCGGAAGCCCTCGGCGCGCCTGCGCATGAAGTCCAGCGTCCAGCCGACCACCCGCCCGTCGCGGTACACCGGCATCCACGAGGTGACGCCGTGCACGGTGCGGTCCGCGTCGACCGCGATCAGGCAGCGCACCTGCGGGTCGTCGATCTGCTCGACGCCTCCGAGGGTGAAGCCCATCTCGGGCATGCCCTTGTCCGCCACCCACTCCTCCGAGATCGCGTTGACCTGGTCGGTGAGCGCGAGCGGCGCGTGCGGGTACTCGATCCACTCCGCGTGCACCCCAGACTTCTTCGCCCGGTTGAGCGCGGTGCGCACGTCCTGGAACCGCTTGCCGGTGAAGGCCAGGCCGTTCAGTCGCAGCACCGTCTCCTCCGCGACCTGGAACCCGCCCCACCCCATCGAGTCGGTGACCGCGCGCAGTTCCCCGGTCACCGAGTAGAAGCACGGCGTCCAACCCTGGGCGGCGGCGAACTCCGCGAAATCGGTGACGTAGGCGGGCAGCCTCTCCCGGGGTCCGACGGGGTCGCCGGTGGTCAGCGCGACGCCGCCGATCACCCGGTAGGCGACGTAACCGGCGCCGTCGGGGCTGAACCAGTACCGGTTGCCCCGCCAGGTGGTCATCCACGACAGCGCGCTGCCCCCGCTCGCCCGCAGCAACCGCCGCGCCCGCTCGGTGTCGTCGGTCGCGGCGCCGTAGGCCGGGGCGAGGAAGGTCGCCAGCACCACCACGCACAGCACCACCCAGAACACCACCCCGGTCCACTCGAAGAGCAGGGTCGTGGCACGGCTGTCCGGCAGGAACTCCGGGTCGAGCCACTGCAGGTACACCGGCGGGACCAGCCGCTGCGGAAAGTCGGCGAGCAGCGACAGCACGGTCGGTTCGTGGTCGAACCCGTCACGCACCAGGTACCCGACACCGACGTACACCGCGGCCAGCCCGACGGCCGTCGCCAGCACCACCCGCACGCAGCGCCGGTAGGTGCCCGCCGGCGCGGACACGTCGAAGAAGCGCTTGGTGGCCAGCAGCACCACCAGCACGGCAAACGGGGTCAGGAACGGCGCCAGCGTCCGGTACAGGTTCGGCGTGTGCGGGCCGTAGTACAGCGACCGGGTCCCGTCCTGGCCGAGGAAGCGGACCGCGAAGTTGGCCAACGAGAGCCCCAGCAGCGCGACCTGACCGAACACCGACGCCCCCCACGCGAAGCGCCGACCGCGGCGCAGGCCGTCCGCGAGGACGAGCACGAACAGCGTCGGCATCAGGCTCAGCACCGTCGGGCCGATGCCGCCGAGCCGCAGCGCGAGCAGTCCCCGTCGGCAGTCCTCGGCGGCGCGCGACTGCGCGCACAGTTCCCGTACCTCCGCCGGCGACCAGTCCGCACCCCGGAAGAGCTCGCGCAGCACCGCCAACGGCCCCACCGCGTGCGGCGACAGCGCGGCCAGCGCCGGGCCGATCGCGGCGGCCGCGACCACCAGCGCGACGAGCACCCGGCCCT